>NZ_JAFREK010000009.1:0-87756 GCF_017377535.1 Faecalibacterium sp. Marseille-Q4137 | reverse complement strand
GAAATGCTGGGTCTCCAGCGCAAAGCCGCCGTATTTCTGCATCGGCACGCCTCCCTTGCCGGGGGCAGGGCAGTCCTGCAGGAAATTGCCGGTGTAGAGCTGCACGCCGGGCTGGGTGGTATAGACCTTCATGCTGATGCCGGTCTTATCGCTGGAAGCCCAGGCGCACAGGCTCTGGCTGGCACCGCGGCCCCTGTCGATGACAAAGCAGTGGTCATAGCCGCCGCCCACCATGGTGGTCTGGGAAAAGCCGGTGTCGATGTCCCGGCCAATGGGCTTGCCCGCCCGGAAATCCATCGGCGTGCCTGCCACGGGCAGGATATTGCCGGTGGGGCAGGTCTCGTTGTTGCCCTCCAGATAGCGGGACGCATAGATGCGCAGCTTCTGGCCCAGCACATCGCCGCCGCCATCCAGATTGAAGTAAGTGTGGTTGGTCAGGTTGATGATGGTGTCGGCATCGGAGGAGACACGGTAATCCATCCGCAGGGCGTTATCCTCGGTGAGGATATACCGCACCGAGATCTTCAGATTTCCCGGGAAACCATCCTCTCCATCGGGGCTTTCCGCCTCCAGAAGCAGGGTATCGCCAAAGGTCTTTACCTCATACAGCTTGCGCGGGAAGGTGCCGTGCAGGTGGTTTTTGCCGTTGTTGGCTTCCAGCTGATAGGTCTTGCCGCCCACGTTGAACACGGCATTCTCGATGCGGTTGGCGTACCGGCCCACGAACGCACCGCAGCAGGTACTGCCGGACGATTCAAAGTCCTTGACGTAATCGGCGTAGGTATCGTGGCCCAGCACCACATCCACCGGCCCGCGCTTGGTGGGCACCCAGATATTCTTGATGATACAGCCGTAGTTCAGCACACTGACCGCCAGCCCGCCGGGGTTCGAGATGATGTATTCATTGATCTTTTCGCCGTTTGGAGTCATGCCAAAGGGCTTGGAGAGAAACTGTGCCATAGGGCTCGCCTCCTTTTGTATTTTTTGGGGACAGCACACTCTCTGTTTTATCCTTTATTGTTTTGATTATATCACAATTTTCTCCTTCTGTGTTGGCATTTTTTAAGGGATTCTATCCAATATTTCGAGAGATTTTTTGTAAGTTCTGCCCCATAGGCAGAAAAAAGCCCCGGAGGGCCAGGGGTAGGCGCTCCGGGGCTTGTATGGTCAGATTAGATATTACTGCTGGGTATACTCTTTATAACCCTTCAGGTCAATCTTATTCTGAATTTCTTCAGGAATCTCATTGATCCATTTATTAACTTTCAGGGTTGTAGTCTTACCAGAAACAGTTTCCACAATGTATGCCAGTTTATCGCCGTTGAAGCAATAAACAACCTGCTGTCCATCAACTACAACAGACTCAGCATACATGGTTTCACCAGTTGCTTCAATCTTATATTCAGGAATAACCTTGATGCTCTTTACAATGTCTGCAGAAGGAACTGTGACTTTACCTGCACTCACAACATCTGCCGGCACCTCCATCTTCCGATATTGTCCCTGGCTTAAAATATAGCATGCGTTATCTTTAATAACGATATCATATGCTGTGCCAGTGTTAACGAACATCTTCTCACCATCAACAGCAAACTTCACAGTTGCAGGAGTTGCTCCCGTGTCATATACGACAACTTCGGAATAAACCTTTCCGGACTTCTGATTTGCTTCCACGATCTTCTGCAGACGGTAAGAAGGTGCGCTGTCCTCGCCGCAAGCGGTCAGCATCAGAGTTGCCATTGCCACAGCCATGATAGCTGCTGCGATTTTCTTGAGCATTTTCATTTGTAGAACCTCCAATGTAAAATGATATTTTACCACACAGAAAGCATACCCCTACACCTTCTGTATTGTGAACTCATTTTACATCTCCCCCCCCCCCTGTCAATATTTTTTATTGAATTCCCCAATTTTTGGAGACTGTGCCAAAGCTGCGGCAAATTTTTTAGCAGATTGACAAAAAGCACCCCTCACATGGCTGTGAAGGGTGCTTTGGGGAAGGTTTCTTATGCAGAACACGGTTCGGTAATTGCTTCCCGCACCTGTTCTAACGAAAGTTCTGTGGTCTGGGCGATCTTATCCAGATCATGCTCTCCGTTCTTCCAGAGATTGAGCGCAATGCGCTTTCCCTTTGCCACCTCGGCATCTTCTCGTTCCCGATCAACGATCACCTGCATTGTCTTGCACATAGCTGCCACTCCTTCCGTTTCTTCTTTAAAGTATTTTACTCTTGCCCTTATTTTGGGGTTCCGGATATCCCGATAGTCATCACAGCGGAAATCCTGCATCAGCGCGCCGACCTCATCCGTTCCCCGATATGCGCCGTTCACATATACGATATGTGCACGGTCGTGGAACAGTTTCCCGGTTTCCTGAATCGTCCGTTCAATATTGTAAACCGGCAGACCATCTCCCAAAACATCATTTGCCGTAATAAATATGATATATGTCTCAGGCAGGTCAGAATATTTTTCACCAGAAGTCGTCAGGCGGGAATCAAACATCGCACTGTTCAGCCGCGCCCGTTCCGGAGCGGCTCCCTTATCTTCCTGCTGTACTTCGATATCGTACTGCTTGCCTGCATCATCCGTTGCATAAATGTCCAGCCGCACAGAACGGCCAAACAGATTGCCGATCGTAAGCTGTGTTGCAGACCTTGCGACGGTCAGGTCCTTTCGTTTCAGGATGATGCGAAGCAGCTCCTGTGTGCTCTCTTTATCCCCTGAAAACACCTGTGTCATAAAGGTGTCATCCATCAGGGTGAATTTACGGATAGCATTCATGCGTTCTTCATTCTTCTCATCCAACTGTACGAACCGCATTTCCGCCATCCTTTCGTTTCAGAAAAAGAGTACTTTTCTACGTTTATATTTTATCATCATTTTATCTATACTGCAAGTATCAAAAAAGCACCCCTCACATGGCTGTGAAGGGTGCTTTGGGGAAAGTTTTCTTACTCCGGCTGAGCGGTGTTCTGGGCGATATACTCGGCGGCATCATCGGGGATGTCGTCAAGGTTCTCATCGCCGATATCCACGTTCAGCGGCGGTTTCTTGAAGAGGATGTCATACATCAGGGGCACAACGTACAGGGTCATCAGGGTGGCGTAGGTCAGGCCGAAGATGATGACGATGGCCATGCCGCTCATCAGCTGGCTGGCCATATCGCCGCTGAACACCAGCTGGAGCATGGCCAGAACGGTGGTCAGGGTGGTCATCAGGATGGGGCGCATTCGTGTTTTGCCGGTGGCGATCAGGGCCGCACGGCGCTCCATGCCGCCGATGCGCAGCTGGTTGGCGTAATCCACAAACACGATGCCGTTGTTGACGACCGTGCCCATCAGGACGATGAAGCCCATCAGGGAGATCATAGTCAGCTGCTGGCCGGTGAGCAGCAGGCCCAGCAGGCCGCCGGTAAAGGCCAGCGGAATGGTGAACAGAACGATGAAGGGGGAGAGCAGGCTCTGGAACTGGGCCACCATAACAAGGTAGACGAAGGGCAGAGCCAGGAACATCCACTGACCCATCTGATCCACCACCATGCCGTTGATCTCAGAGCCGCCGCCCATATAGAAGCTGCAGCCCTCGGGCATTTCATCGGACGCGGCAAACTCGTTCAGCTTCTTTTCCAGCGCGCGGGTCTCGGTGGTGGTATTGGTGCCCTCCACTGCGTCCGCCGTCACGCTGATATAGCGGGTCTGGTTCTTGCTGGTGATGGAGTCCGGGGTGGAGCCGGTGACCCAGGTGGCCATATCGCCCAGCGTGCAGGTGCCGGTCTCGGTGGTACCGTCGGCGGCCATAACGGAGGTCGTAAAGGTCATATCCATCATGTTTTCCTTGGTCATGGGGTCCAGATTGTTGCTGATCTGGACGTTCATGGTGGAGCCATCGATGGCAACGGGGGTCTGGGCCGTGGTGGTGGTGGTCAGCTTGGCGGCGATCTGCTGGTAGACCTGCGCCACGGTCAGGCCGTAGGAACGGACCTTATCCCGGTCGATCTGCAGGTTGATGGTGGCATCGCCGCTGCCCAGACCGTTGGTGGCATTGGTAAAGCCGTCCATCTCGTTGACCATATCCACCACCTTCTCGGAGAGGGCAGTCATGGTATCAATGTCGTTGCCGGAGATCTGAACGGTCAGGCCCATATCCAGCTGGCTGGTCAGCTCCTGCATTCCGCTGATCTCAACGGTGGCGGTGCAGTTCTCCACGCCGTTCACAGCTTCCTCCAGCGCCTCACGGGCCTGTTCGATCTGCCGGGAGGAGAGGCTCTCGTCCAGCATCACGTTGATCTGGTAGGTACCGTAGCTGTTGGCGGCTTTCAGCAGGTCGGTGATGGTCTGGGGCAGACCCAGCTGGCCGACATCCATTCCGGCCACGCGGCTGTCGGTGGTAACGCCCACCTCTTCCACGTTGTCCACAGCCAGCAGGGCATCAATGACATTCTCGGCCACAGCATAGGATTCTTCCTTGGTCAGATCCTTCTCGGTGGAGAGGGTGACGATGGCCTCGTTGCTGGTGATGGTGGGCAGCATCTCAACGCCCATGGACATCACGCGCCAGCCGCAGAACACCAGCAGCACCACTGCCGCGCCCAACGGTGCCCAGCGGTGCTGGAAGCACCATTCCAGGCTCTTGACGTACTTTTCCTGCACCTTGTCGAACCACTTGAGCTCTTTGGGCTTGGAGTTTTTCAGCAGGGTAGAGGAGGCCGCCGGGGCAACCGTCAGGGCTACGATGAGGGAAGCAGCCAGACAGTAGCCGATGCACATGGACATGGGCTGCAGCAGGCTCTTGATGACACCGGAGGTGAAGATGACGGGCAGGAACACGCAGACAGAGGTGAGGGTGGAAGCCATGATGGCCATGCCCACCTGCTTGGTGCCCTGGACCGCCGCGCGGGCAGCGGGCACGCCGCGGCTGCGCAGACGGTAGATGTTCTCGATGACGACGATGGAGTTGTCCACCAGCATACCAATGCCGAGAGACAGGCCCGCCAGCGTCATAATATTCATATCCAGGCCGGTGAAGTACATGAGCACCACGGCAAACAGCACCGACAGCGGGATACTGATGCCGACCACCAGCGTGGGCTTGATGTCCTTGAGGAAGATGGCCAGCACGATGATGGCAAGGGCCGCACCGATGAGCATACTGCTCAGGATGCTGCTGACGATGATGCTGATGTAGTTGCCCTGGTTGGACAGCACGACCACATGCAGGCCATCGTATTTCTGTTCCAGCTCCTTGAAGGCAGCCTTGCAGTTGCCGGAAACTTCACCGGCGCTGGAAGAATTGCTCTTGAAGATCTTCAGCACCACAGAGCGCTCGCCGTTCAGGCGGGTAAAGCTGTCCTCCGCGTTGTCGATGATCTGCACATCGGCCACGTCAGACAGGCGGACATCGCCAAAGCCGTCCACATGGAGCAGCAGGGCACCGGAGATATCCTCGATGCTGTCGTACTCCTCGCCGACCTTCAGCAGCCAGGACTTGTTGCTGGAATCCTTGACATAACCGGCGGGCATGGAGAAGTTCTGGGCATAGATCAGCTGTGCCAGCGTGTCGATATCCAGCATCTTGGCCACGTCGGAGTTCTCCATGGCCATCTGCTTGGCATCCTCATACTGCTGCTTGGCATCCTCCAGCTGCTTCTCGTAATCGTTCAGCATCTCGCGGGCCTCGGTGAACTTGATATAGGCCTGTAGCTGCTGCTGGGAATAGGAGCCCACGATCTGGGTAAACTGGTCCATCAGGCCGGGCACGTCGTCCATGGCCTTGATGGTGCTCTCCAGCGTGCTATAGATGTTGTTCAGGCTCTGCTGCACCTGCAGGTCATCGGCCAGCTCCCCGGCCGTTGTGCCGGCGGTGTCGCCCTGCGCGTTCAGGCGCTGCTGCAGCTCCTGCAAAGCGGTGGTCACCTTATCGGTGATATCGCGCAGCTCCGCAACGATCTCGATCAGAGAATCGATATCCTGCATTCCGGTCTCGTTGAACTTGTCCACGACCCGCTGCAGGCCGTCCCGCACATCGATCAGGGCCTGCTGGATCTCCGGCTCGTTGACCACGGCAATGAGCTGGTTGACGCTCTCCAGAAGGGCCTGTGCCTGCTTCTTGACCAGCATGAAGGAATCCTGCAGCTCGCCGGAGTACTGGCTGTTGATGGTATCGCTGACCAGCTTGTCGTAATTGGCCAGCTGGGTCTCGTACTCCTTTCTGCCTGCCTCGATCTGGGCCTCGGCATCATCCAGCTGGGCCTTTGCATCGGCCAGCTGCACGTCAATGACCTCCAGCAGCTTTTCGTTGATGGCATCGATCTTTTCCTGATCGAGCTGCACCTGCACCATCCGGGTGACCAGGCCATTGGCGGAAATATTGGAAACGCCGCCCTGACGCTCGATATAGGGGACCATGGTGTCGTTGACGAAATCGGCCAGCTCATAGGAATCGCTGCCCTCGCGGCTGACGGCCACGGTCATAAAAGCATTCATGTTCAGGGTATATTCAATGATGGAGGGGGTCATACAGGTGCTTGGCAGGCTGGCGGTGGTCTGATCCACCTTGTTGGACACCTTGACTACGGCACTGTTCATGTCCGTATCATCCTCAAACTCCATCAGCAGCAGACTGTAGTTTTCTGCCGAGGTGGCGGTGACGTTTTTCACGCCCGAGATGGTGCCCAGCGCGCTCTCCATCACGTCGGAGACCTCGCTCTCCACACGCTCCGGGCTGGCACCGGGATAGACCGTGACCACCATCAGGTACGGTGTGTTCACGTTTGGCAGCAGGTTGGTCTGCATATTCTGCACGGACACAAGGCCCAGCATGATGACCATGATGACTGCGACCAGAACGGTGAACGGTTTTTTGACGCTGAATTTTTCCATTTCTTCCTACCGTTTCTGTGTTTTCCCACGCATTGCGCGGCTGCTCTTTTTTTCAGAGCGGCTCAAAGTCGATACCCCTATTATACACCCGGTTCCGGGGCTTGCAAGGCTTGCCCGGAGATTCTTTAGCAAATCTTGAAAATCTTTTGTGAAATCCGGATGATACCTCAGTTTTTTGACGTTTTGGAGATCAAATTTCAGACGGAGTTCAAGTGGGATACGAATGAGCGGGGCGGAATGTTGCAGAGGATGAAAATTTTTTATCGGCTCCCCCTTTGGGGGCAATGACGACGACCGCCGCCAGTGGCGGATTGAGGGAGGAGTTGTTGGGGCAGTGGCCAGCAAGGTGCGAGTGCAATTGCACGAAGCAGCTGCTGGGAGCCACAACCTGGGCTGGCGAACGAAGTGAGCCTGAGAGGGCTGTTCAATTTTCAACGTTTATGCTATAATAATCCTCAGAATGGATCTATAGGCCCTTCTGCGGGCCTTTTTACGAGATAGGGGAGTTTCCCCTGTGAGGAACAGTATGAAAAAAGTCATCTCTGTCCGTTTCAAGGAAAACGGCAAAAGCTATTATTTCGATCCTGCCGGGGCCGACATCAAAACCGGCGAATACGTGATCGTGGAGACCGCCCGCGGCATTGAGTGCGGCGAGGTGGTGCAGGGCGTGAAAGAGATCGCCGACAGCGCCGTTTCCAAGGCGCTCAAGCCCATCACCCGGATGGCCGACAGCGTGGATGTGCGCCGGATGCGCCAGAACCGCGAGGATGAGAAGCGCGCCTACCACACCTGCCAGGAGTGCATTGCCCGCCACGGCCTGGAAATGAAGCTGGTGGAGGCCGAGTACACCCTTGACCGCTCCAAGATCATGTTCTACTTCACCGCCGACGGCCGGGTGGACTTCCGCGAACTGGTCAAGGATCTGGCCGGCATCTTCCACACCCGCATCGAGCTGCGCCAGATCGGCGTGCGCGACGAGAGCAAGATGATCGGCGGCCTGGGCATCTGCGGCCAGCCTTTCTGTTGCAGCCGCTTCCTCAAGGATTTCCAGCCCGTTTCCATCAAGATGGCCAAAGAGCAGGGCCTTTCCCTGAATCCCACCAAGATCAGCGGTGCCTGCGGCCGGTTGATGTGCTGCCTTTCCTACGAGGAAAACGCCTACGAATACCTGAACAGCATCATGCCCATGGTGGGCAGCACTGTGCGCACCCCGGATGGTCTGGGCACCGTGCTGGAAGTGAACCCCATCTCCGGCTACCTGCGGGTGCGCTGCGGCACCGAAGCCCTGACCCCGCGCTACTATAAGGTTGGCGTGTGTGAGTATATCAGCGGCGGCAAACGGGCACCCCGCCGCCCCGACCCGGACGACGATTATTCCGGTGTGCGCAACCCCGCCCCGGTGGTGGCAGCCGCCGATGAAAAGGGCAATGTGGGCTGCGGCAAATGCCCCAAAAAAGAGAAATAATTCCCAGAAAAATAGTGGGATATCACGGCAGTTAGTATCATAAAACTAACCTTTCTTCGTGATTTTCGCCAAAAAACTCTCTTAATTTTCCCGCAAAGTTAGGCCTTGCTTTTGTGCAACCCCACAAAAATAAAACTTTGGGCTTTTATGGCACACGGTTAGTCTTGCCTTTTCTTTTCCACTTTGTTAGAATGCAGACAAGGATGAATTCCGGGGAAGCCTGCTGGCACCGTGCGAGGGCAGACTTCTTCTTAAAGCTAGTGCACGGGTGATAAAAGGAGAGTTTTATTATGGCACACAAGGTTTCTGACGCATGTGTTGGCTGCGGCGCTTGCGAGGGCGCTTGCCCCGTTGGTGCTGTCACCATTGAGAATGGTGTTGCAGTTGTGAATGCAGACGCTTGCATCGATTGCGGCGCTTGCGAGGGTGCTTGCCCCACCGGTGCTATCGCTGCTGAATAATTTCACGGCGAACACTGAAAAAACGCATCAAAAGCAGCAGACCTGTCAAAAGCGGGTCTGCTGCTTTTCTTTCATGCACAATTTTCCCCGATTTTTCCGCCCGATATTTTGGCAGTGGATTTTAGGTGCTGTATATGGAACATTCCACCGAGATTTTGTATAATAGAACAAGAGTCTATTGTTCAGCCGTGCACCGCTTTGGCTCAGACGCGTTGCTGCTGGCCCGGTTTTCGGAGCCAAAGCGGGCCTGGCGCGCCGCCGACCTGTGCTCTGGCTGCGGCATCGTGAGCCTGGAATGGCACGACCGGGGCCACCGCGGCCCCTGCCTGGGGCTGGAGCTGCAGCCCGAAGCCAGCGCGCTGCTGGCCGCCGCCTGCACCGAACAGGGCATTGAGCACATCACGCCCGTCTGCGCCGACCTGCGCTCCTTCCGGGAGGGCGAGGGCAGCTACGACCTGTGCGCCTGCAACCCGCCCTATTTCACGGCAGGGGAGCAGGCCGCCGACAGGGCCCGGGCCACCGCCCGCCACGAGACGGACTGCGCGCTGGACGATGTCTGCAAATGCGCGTTCCGGCTGCTGAAGGATGGCGGGCGGCTCTCGCTCTGCCACCGGCCCGAGCGGCTGGCCGAGGTGCTGGCGGTCCTGCGGGTCAACCGGCTGGAGCCCAAGCGGCTGGCCTTTGTGAAGAACCGGCCGGATGCCGCCCCCTGGCTGTTTCTGGTGGAAGCACAGAAGAACCGAAAAACAGGGCTGCGGGTCGAGTCGGATGTACTCATCTCGGCAGGCGCGGCAATGTATGGACGCTGAACCTCTCAAACGCTGCGCGTCAAGTACGGGTTGCGGCTCCTAGTAGGAGAGCCAAATGTGCTTGCCTCTCCTATCAGGAGAGGTGGCATCCCGTAGGGATGACGGAGAGGTTTTGTACAAATCAAATGGGAGGATACTATGGCAGGTACTCTTTATATCGTTGCCACACCCATCGGCAACCTGGATGACATGCCGCCCCGTGTGGCAGCCACCTTTGGCGCGGCAGATTTTATTGCCGCAGAGGATACCCGCGTGACCATGAAGCTGCTCAACTTTCTGGGGCTGAAAAAGCCGATGGTGAGCTACTACGAGCACGCCCTGCAGAGGGGCGAGGGGATCCTGCGCCGCATTGAGGCAGGCGAGAACTGCGCCCTGTGCAGCGATGCCGGAATGCCCTGTGTCTCGGACCCGGGCGAGGTGATCGTGCGGGACGCGCTGGCCCGGGGCATCAAGGTGGTGCCCGTTCCGGCAGCCTCCGCCTGTGTGACGGCGCTGGCCGTCTCCGGTCAGGACACCTCCCGCTGGGTGTTCGAGGGGTTTCTGCCTGTGAACAAAAAGCAGAAGCGGGAGCGGCTGGCCGAGCTGCAGGGGGAAAAGCGGACGGTCATCTTCTACGAAGCGCCCCACAAACTGCGCACCACGCTGGACGACCTGACCGCCGCCTTCGGCCCCGAGCGGAGCATCACCCTCTGCCGGGAGCTGACCAAGCTCCACGAGGAGATCTGGAAAACGACGCTGGGCGAGGCCCAGACCCATTATGCCGAGAATGACCCCCGCGGCGAGTATGTTCTGGTGATGGCCGGTGCGCCCGCCGCCGAAGCCGAAGAAGAACTGACCCTGGAGCAGGCCGCCCAGCGGGCGCTGGAACTGACCCGGAACGGCTATGCGGCCTCTGCCGCCGCCAAGGCCGCCGCGCAGGGCACGCCGTATTCCAAGAGTGAAGTGTACAAGCAGTTGCTTGCTTTGCAGGCAGACTGACCTCTCTGTCCATGCTTCGCATTGCCCCCTCTCCTGACAGGGGAGCTGTCGCCGAAGGCGACTGAGAGGTTTCATACGTATAAATAAGGAGGACGTAGTCCCGTGACGAAACTTTTGATCCTGAGCGACAGCCACAACAGCGCCAGTGCAGTGGAGCGCATCCTGCACGCAGAAAGCGATGCAAATGCCGTTGTCTTTTTGGGAGATGGCCTGCGCGACCTGGAAGAGGCGCTGACCCTGCACCCCAAAATGAAGGTCTACGCCGTGGCCGGCAACTGCGATTTTGGCGCGTTGGAGCCGCTGGACGGGCTGGCCGCCTTCGATCAGGTGGTCGTTTTCTATACTCATGGTCACATGTACGGTGTAAAATACGATCTGGACACGCTGGCGGATGCCGCCGCCGCCCGCGGCGCTGAGGTGGCATTGTTCGGCCACACCCACAAACCCATCGCCCTCCAGAAAAACGGCGTGTTCCTGTTCAACCCGGGTTCCTGCGGCCGCTGCTACACCGGCCCCAACACCTACGGCGTGATGCTGTTGGACAAGGGCAGGATCACCAGCTTTGCACACAAAGAGGTACCGCAGCAATGAGCATCAATGAGGTGCGTTATCTGCCCGAATGCGGCAGCACCAACGCGTATATGAAAGAGCATTTTGAAGAGTTCGGCCCGGTGGGCGCGGTATACACCACCAACCAGACCGCCGGGCGGGGCCGCCTGGGCCGCACCTGGGTCAACGCCGAGGGCAAGGCGCTGTACTACACAGTCGCCATCCGGGAGCCGCTGGCGCAGCCCGCCACCCTGCCCCTGCTGGCCAGCCTTGCCGTGCGCAGACAGCTGGCCCTGCGCTACGGCGTGGACTGCCAGATCAAGTGGCCCAACGACCTGCTGCTGAACGGCAAAAAGATCGTGGGCATCCTGTGCGAAAGTGTCTGCTACGGCTACCAGCAGCAGGGCCGGGGCATCCTGTGCGGCATTGGCATCAACCTGGCCCAGCCGCAGAGTTATTTTGATGCCGCCGACCTGCCCCATGGCACCTCGCTGGCCCTGCAGGGTGCCGCGATCGATCTGGAGCAGGATCCCGGCTGGCTGGCCGAGGCCCTGACGGATTTCGGCTTTGATCGGCCCCTGTACACCTTTGCGCGGGATGGCTTTGCACCTTTCCGGGAGGAGTACAAGGCCGCCTGTGTCAACATCGGGCGGCGGGTGACCTTTGACCTGCCGGACGGCGGGCAGGGAGCAGGCGAGGCCGTGGATGTAGACGAGGAGGGCCGTCTTGTTGTCCGCACCGACAGCGGCGAGGAGCACGTGTTCACCGGCGAGGTCTCCGTGAGCGGCATCTACGGTTCCCTTTGAAACTTGATATAACACAGCGCCCCCGGCAGAGGATCGCTCCGCCGGGGGCGCTGTTTCAGACAAACAAAAGTCCCCTCCGGCGCTTGCGGTACACCGGAGGGGACTTTTGTTTTGGGGTATTGCTTTGGTGTGAGGAGGAATCATGTGCAAGGGAGACGGTTGCGGCCCCACTCCCTTGTGCTCATAGTATACCCGATTTCGGCGCAAAAGTCATTACTTTCTTGTGAAATCTTGTGAAAATTCTGTTAAGCTTCGCACGAAATTATTTCGCTCACTCGTTTTCACCTTTTTCCTCTTTCCGCAGGGCTGCGGCATGACGGCGGCCCTCCCCTACATAGTGGGCGGCATTGGCAAGGTTGGCAGCTGCCTGTTCGGGGCTGACCTGCTTGATGATCTTCCCCGGAACCCCCACCACAAGGGAATCGTCCGGGATGATCTTGCCTTCCGGCACCAGCGCACCGGCCCCGATGATGCAGTTTTTGCCCACAACACAGTGGTTGAGCAGGGTAGCGTGCATCCCGATCAGGGAACCGTCTCCCACGGTGCACCCGTGGACAAGGGCACAGTGGCCCACGGTCACGTTTTTGCCCAGCGTGACCGCCCCGCCCGGGTCACAGTGGAGCACCGCATTATCCTGCACATTGGTGTTCTCGCCCAGGGTCAGGGTACCGTCGTCACCGCGCAGAACCGCACCATACCAGACCGAGGATCCCGGCCCCAGCACCACATCACCCAGCACCGTAGCGTTGGGTGCCACGAACACCGCCCCCTCGTCCCGGGGGACTTTTCCACCAAAAGGCAACAACATTGTGAAAAACCACCTTTCTCTTTTCCGTCATTTATGGTATTCTTTTATATAGTGTTTTAGTTTTTGATTCAGGGAAGCCGGGAGCTTCCGTTGGAGGATACGCTTATGCAGAACTCTACTCTCTTCCGCCGGGCGGCGGCCCTGCTGCTGACGGCAGCGCTGGCCCTGACCCTTGTCCTGCCCGGTCTGGCCGCATACGAAATGCCCATCCAGACCGTGAACGAGGGCGAGTCGGTCTATCTGTTCAATGCGGACATCGACAAGCCCATTCTGGAGCAGAACGCAGACCAGCAGCGCTACATTGCCAGCCTGACCAAGATGATGACAGCCCTGCTGTTTCTGGAAAGCGGCAAGGACATGAATGCGGAGATCACCATCCCCGCCAGCCTGACCCAGGAGTTCAAGGATATTCAGAACGCCAACGGCAGCACCATCAACCTGCGCATCGGTGAAACGGTGCGCCGCATCGACCTGCTGTACGGCCTGCTGGTGGCCAGCGCCAACGACGCGGCCAGCGTGATCGCCAGTGATGTTTCGGACGGCGACCTGACCGCCTTTGTGGCCCGGATGAACCAGCGTGCCAAAGAGCTGGGCTGCACCAGCACCAGCTTTACCTGTGTGCACGGCCTGTATGATTACGGCAACGTCTCCTCGGCCCACGATCTGGCCCTGATCGCCAAGGCCTGCGCCGAGAACGAGACCTATATGCAGGTGGCAAACACCTTGAGCTATACTCTGCCTGCCACCAATCTGCACCAGAACGAGCGCACCATCACCTCCACCAACCTGATGCTCAACCCGGAGTACCCCTACTACCGGGATTACATCCGGGGCATGAAGACCGGTTTTACCACCCTGGCGGGCCGGTGCTATGTGACCTTTGCCCAGAAGGATGGCCACACCTACGGGCTGGTGGTGCTGGGCTCCGACCTTGACAACATTTACAGGGAGGCCTCCGAGATCCTGGACTGGGCCTTTGCAAGCTTTTCTGACCGGGAGCTGGTGGACACCGAGACCCCGCTGACCACCGCCCCCCTGAAGAAGTGCCGCGCCTATGAGGAAGTGGAGCTTTACGCTGCCGCGCCGGTCAGCGGCTACGGCCATGCAGACGACAAGGTGACCTTCACCTACGACCTTCAGGAGAACATCTCCGCCACCGTCAAGGACGGAGCTGTCCTTGGCACGGCCACCGTTTATCTGGACGGCTATGAGGTGGGCACGGTAGACCTTGTGACCCATCAGGAATATGTCTCCGACTTTCGCACCGACCTTCAGTCCACACTTCTCCTGATGGCGGCTCTCATCGTTCTTCTGGCTGTTCTCAGCTTCTTCACCCTTGTTGCCGGGGGCGGCTCGCTGAATCTGGGCCGGCGCAGAAAAGCACGGAGACGCTGATTTTTAGTTCAACCCTCTCCGTCAAAGCCTGACGGCTTTGCCAGCTCCCCCAAAGGGGGAGCCTATTGCGGACCTTGGATAAAGGCAGCATAGCCTCGCCCTTCGGGAGAGGTGGCATTGCGAAGCAATGACGGAGAGGGTTGTTTCTTTTTATAGTGCTCTGAACTTTGCAGCCAGCACGCTCAAGGTGATCTTGGGGTTCACCTGTGCACCCAGCCGCTGGATCGCCGCATCGGCGGCTGCAAGGGCCTTGCGGGCGGCATCGCCCTGCACCGGGGCACGGGGGCTGCCGCGCAGCCCTGCGGCCGCTACGGCCCGGAAATCGGCCAGCAGAGCGGCGGCACCCACCTTATCCTTTTCGTAGGCCGCCAGCAGAACGGCGGCGGCATAGCTGTCCTGCGCGGCCGCTGCTTTGGCAAGGGCAAGCGCCTTGTCCACCTGCGCCCGGCGGGCCGCATCCCGGGCCGCATCCAGCACTGTGCCGATGTGGCCATCGAACAGCTCACTGTACAGGACGGCATCCTTGCTGTCCACCCCCTGTGCGGTGCAGTAGCGGGCGCAATCGGCGGGGGAAACGGGAGCCACTGCAAAGCTGATACAGCGGCTCCGGATGGTGGGCAGAACGCCCGCCAGCGAATCCGCCGTCAACAGAAAAAGCACGCCCTCGGGCGGCTCCTCCATGACCTTCAGCAGGGCGTTGGCCGATTCCTCGTTCATCCGCTCCACATGGTAAAGCAGCACAGCGCGCCCCTCTGCCGAAAGGCTGGTGTTGAAGATCTCGCTGCGCATGGCCGTGACCTGACCGACCAGATACCGCCCGCCGCTGCCCATACCGGTCACGGAGATGGCTTCCCGGACGATGCCGGTCTCGATCTGGCCGCTGTCGCGCTTACCGGCCTTTGCCACGGCACGGCAGCACTCGCCCCGGAGCAGGGCTTCGGCGGGCGCGCCGCCGTTGGGGTAAAGGTAATCCGCCGCCACGCAGCGGGCCGCAAACCCGGTTCCCAGCCCCTCTTCGCCCACCAGCAGAACACTGTGGGTCATGCGGCGGCCCCCCAGCATCAGCCGGACGCTGGTCTTTAATTCCGAATTGCCTTCCAGACGATCAATCATCATCTCCGATTTTTCCTCTTCCACTGCTCCCGGCGCACCCAGGCGCGGATGTTATGCCAGGCCTGCGGCCCGAAGAACAGAAGGAAGCCCAGCATACAGAGCAGATAGTTCAGCTTGCCCAGCATCCCCATACTCAGGAAGCTGAACACCCACAGGGCGGCGGCAAAGATGCCGAAATACTTCACCTTGAGGGGGATGACGAAGAAGAGCAGCACCTGCAGCTCCGGGTAAAGCATGGCAAAGGCCAGCAGAAGGGAGAGGGACAGACAGTAGGTATCGGCAGAACCTGTCAGCAGGCAGGCCAGCCACGCGCCTGCCATCCCCAGCAGGACGTAGAGGTTGAAGCGGAAATCGCCCCACTCCCGTTCCAGCGCACTGCCGACGAACCAGGTAAAATAGATGCCCAGCACCACGCTGAGCGGCCCGCCGCCCGAAAAAGGCACCAGAACAAAGGTGAACAGCCGCCAGATCTGCCCGGCGAACAGGGCACTGCGGCTCAGGGAGAGATAAAAGGAAATATACTGGTTGACGAACAGTTCAATGGCGTAGACCAGGATCTGGCCGCCGATGAGGATGTTGATGAGGTTGGGAATGCAGAACCGGCCGTATTTCCGTTCCAGCTTGGTGATCCAGTTCATAGGCAGAAGCCTCCGTTATTCGTAAAATTTGCGTCCCGTTGGCCGGGAACGCTCTCTTTTTTCATTGTACCATGATTGGCAGGGCCATTCAAGGCGAAGGGTGTGAACAAAGGGCTCTGGCTGTCTGTTCATCCGAGTGCTAAAACAGCAGGTTGTATCCACTTTTGGTGTATTCAGATGGACTTATCCACTCTTTCCACCGGGTTTTCCACCGGAATTGTGAAAAAAGTCCCGGTTTTCCCACGATGTTTTCCACTTTTTCCACTGAGTTTTCCACATTTTCCTGTGAAGCAGTTTATACATGGTGTATTGTACCGCGCGGATCTTTGCGAAAATCAGGGGAATTATGGGCATTTGCACCTTTTTTCTGAAAGAAAGTCAAACCCGAAAATTTACTTTTTACAGCGGGCAAAAATCCGCTCATTGAATTTCTCCCCGTTGGAATGAAAGAGGCGGTAGTTTTCCACACCCGTTTTCTACAAAAATCGACCTGTGGAAAACAGCGGGAAAACTTGAGTTTTCAACAAAAAGAAACAGCCCTCTCAGGCAAAGCCGTCAGGCTTTGACTGAAAGGGTTGCTCCTATAAAATCAAACGTTACATCATATTCCGGAACACGATCTGCGCGATCTGGAAGTACAAGATCAAGCTGCAGGCATCCACGATGGTGGTGATGAAGGGGGTCGCCATGATGGCCGGGTCCGCACCCAGCTTCTTGGCGGCAAGGGGCAGCATACCGCCCACCAGCTTTGCCAGGATAACGCTGAAGAACAGCGACACGCTGACGACGATGGCGTAACCCATCACATTGTCATACTGACCGGCAAAGATGAAGGTGTACATCAGGTAGATGCGCAGACCGTTCACCACGCCCAGCACCGCACCCACGATCGCAGAAACGCGGAGTTCCTTGGCCAGCACCTTGAGGAAATCGGCGGGTTCCACCTCTCCCAGCGCCAGACCGCGCACCATCAGGGTGCTGATCTGGTTGCCGCAGTTGCCGGCGGTATCCATCAGCATGGGCATAAAGGAGACCAGCAGGGGCAGGCTCACAAAGGCTTCCTCGTAATGGGTGGTGACCATACCGGTAAAGGTGGCCGACAGCATCAGGATCAGCAGCCAGGGGATGCGCTGCTTGGCGTGGGTCCAGACACTGGTGCCAAAATAAGTCGTGGCCTCATCTGCAGGCAGAATGGCGGCCATCTTCTGCATATCCTCGGTGCTCTCATCGGTCAGAACATCGATTGCATCGTCAATGGTGATAATGCCCACAAACATACCCTCGTTGTCCACAACGGGCATTGCGGTAAAGTCGTAGCGTTGCATCTCACGGGCCACAAACTCCTGGTCATCCGTGACCTTCACGGTGACCACGTTGTCGTCCATGATATCGACCAGCGGGGTATCGGGGTCTGCCAGCAGCAGGTCACGGGCAGAAACAACACCCTTCAGGCGGTTGCGCTCCACAACATAGTTGATATAGACGGTCTCGGCGTTCTCGCCCTGCCGCCGGATGGCATCCAGCGCCTGCCGGACATTCATCTCTTTTTTCAGCCGGACATATTCAGGGGTCATCAAGCTGCCGGCCGAGCTCTCGGGGTAATTCAGCAGCTTGTTCAGGCTCTCGCGGGTCTGCTTGGAGGATTTCTCCAGCACCCGCTTGACCACGCCTGCGGGCATATCCTCCAGCAGGTCGGCAGCATCGTCCAGGCTCATCTCCTCAATGGCGCTGACCAGCTCCACGTCGGAGAAGGCGTTGACCAGGTCATCCCGGGCTTCATCGGACATATAGGCGAAGGCCTCAGTGGCCACTTCCTTTTTCAGCAGGCGGAACACCACCAGACGGTTGTTCTCGTCCAGCTCCTCCAGCAGCTCTGCCAGGTCGGCGGGCTGCTCCTCCTCGGTGACCTCGCGCAGCTTGACGTACTGCTTTTTTACCAGCATCTTGAGCAGGCGGCTCTTGGTCAGCATCTCGGGGTCAGCCTTGACCTCCTCGTCCCGGGCTTCCTCTTTCTCGGCCTCCCGGATGTCCTGCTTCAGGTCCTCTGTAGCTTCCTCGTTCAGATCTCTGACCAGCTTCTGGCGCACCTCGTCCGGGATATCAGCGGGCAGCTCCTGCACAGGCAGGGCGGCCTCGGTCAGTTCGTTTTTCTTTTCTTCCATTTCCATTTTGCGTACCTCCTACCGTATTCCGGCGGTTGGTACAGGGCAAAACAAAAAGCGCCGCCAACGGCCCGCATCCACCCCTTGCCAGGGCTTCCACGCGCACAAAGCCGCGCCCTTTCTCCCCGCTGAGAAGTGCCCGAACAGCACCTCTTACCGGGCAAAAAAGGCGAACGCAGCCTGCTCCATGTCCCGTCCTATCGCACCAAAACCGCATCTTCGACTATGATCCGGGTCCATTGTCCTGCGTTCACCTCCTAAGGATCTTTTCCACTTTTTATTATAGCGCCGGCCAAAAGGCCGGTCAACCCTAAATGCACCGAATCAGGCGGGAATTTCCACCAAAACACGCAGAAAGCCCCTTCCAGTGCTTGCGGACCACTGAAAGGGGCTTTCTGTTTGGATATTGCCTTGGTGTGAGGAGGAATCATGTACAAGGAATCGGTTGCGGCCCCGGTTCCTTATGTCAGTAGTATAGCACCAAAAGCACGGGTTTGCATGAAAATCCTATGAAGAAATTGTAAAATAGCGAGAAGATATTTTTATCGCACTCTTGACAAAATGGGATATATCATATATTATAGAAATAGGATATATCCCATAGAGGAGGGCTGCCGCTTGGAATGTTACGATGTAGACTTCTACCATAAGGAGAATGGCGACTGTCCGGTAGATGATTTTCTGGAATCCCTTGACACCAAAATGCGTGCAAAGGTATTGGGTGCTGTCGCACTGCTGGAAGCCAACGGACCGCAGCTGCGGGAGCCCTACTCCAAGTTTATTGGGGACGGAATTTTTGAGATCCGTGCCAAGTAGAGCAGCAATATCGCACGTGTTTTGTATTTCTTTTACATTGGAAAGCGTATTGTTCTGACCAACGGCTTTATCAAGAAAACGCAAAAAACACCACCAGAGGAAATTGCCCTGGCCAAAAAATATCGTGCAGACTATCTTGAACGAAAGGAGAAGATATCGTGAGTGACTTTCGGAATTTTCTCAACAAACAACTGAAAGACCCTGAATTCAAAGCGGAGTGGGAGGCACTTCAGCCAGAGCTTTCGCTGGTACAGGCAATGATCGATGCCCGGAAGGTAAGCGGCCTGACCCAGAAGGAGCTCTCGGAGCGTACCGGCATTGCTCAGGCAGACATCAGCAAGCTGGAAAACGGCAACGCAAATCCTTCTCTGCGGACGCTGCAACGCCTTGCCGCCGGTATGGGAATGCAGGTCAAAATTGAATTCATTCCTGCTCCCGCAAAATAGTATATGGATGAGAGAACCGCTGTATGGAACATTCCGTACAGCGGTTTCTGTTTCCTTACACAAAAATACGCCCCGTTCACTATAAAGTGAGCGGGGCGCTAAAAACGGATTCGTTTTTGACTGCGGCAAGATCCCTGCAGGGCAGGTCTTATGCAGCAGGCGGAACAAGGTATCTGTTGCCAGACCTTATGCTCCTGACACACGCGGGGTGTGCTTTCAAGGACCCTCGCGGGCGCTTTGGTATTTCAAACACCCTGCCCGGCGCGGTTCGCGGGCCGCGGCGGGCGAGGGAATGAAATCAGAAGTTTGCACAAATGCTCGTTTGCACGTTCATCATGCTCTGTTCAGGGCGGCGGGGCCGCAGTTTCGCACTGCTGCGTTGCGCAGTAATCGCCAGTGCGGAGCAGCCGCCTTGCGGACTAGGGTGCCGCTGCGGCCATTGCCAGCCATTGTTCAGAAAACAGGATTACTTGTACAGCTCGACCAGACGGGTCAGGTGCTCGTAACGATCGTTTGCAACCTGCTCGTTGCGTGCGAACAGAGCCTTTGCACGCTCGGGGAATGCACGGGTCAGGCGGCTGTAACGGGTCTCGTTTGCCAGCAGTGCCTGATACTTCTCGGCATCCACAGCCTTGGAGGTCAGGGTGAAGGGGTTCTTGCCCTGAGCCTTGTTGGCGGGGTTGAAGGTGAACAGGTTCCAGTAACCAGCCTCAACTGCCTTCTTCATCTCGTTCTGGCAGTTGGTCATGCCGCCCTTCACACCGTGCAGCTCGCAGGGAGCGTAGCCGATGATCAGAGAGGGGCCGGGATAAGCCTCAGCCTCAGCGATTGCCTTGACAGCCTGGTTCATGTTAGCGCCCAGAGCGATCTGAGCAACATAGATGTAACCGTAGGTCATTGCGATCTCGGACAGGCTCTTCTTGCTGATCTCCTTACCAGCAGCAGCGAACTGGCAGACCTCACCAATGTTGGAAGCCTTGGATGCCTGTCCACCGGTGTTGGAGTACATCTCAGTATCGAAGACCATGACGTTGACATCCTCGCCGGAAGCCAGGACGTGATCCAGGCCGCCGAAGCCGATGTCGTATGCCCAGCCGTCACCACCGAAGATCCAGACGGACTTCTTGGCGATGAACTCCTTGCTCTTCAGGATCTCAGCGGACTCGGTGCAGCCAGCGGCAGCAGCCTTCTCCAGCTCAGCGATCAGAGCCTTGGCGGGTTCGTCGTTTGCCTTGGTGTTGTTCTTGGTCTCCATGAACTTGTCGAAGGCAGCCTTCAGCTCAGCGGAAGCCTTGTCAGAACCAGCAACCTCAGCAATGCGCTTGATCAGGTTCTCACGAACGGTCTTCTGGCCGAGGTACAGGCCCAGACCATGCTCAGCGTTATCCTCGAACAGGGAGTTGCACCATGCAGGACCATGGCCGCTGTCCTTGTTGACGGTGTACGGAGAGATGGAAGCGGTACCGCCCCAGATAGAGGAGCAGCCGGTAGCGTTGGAGATGTACATCTTCTCGCCGAACAGCTGAGTGATCAGGCGAGCGTAAGAGGTCTCGGCACAGCCTGCGCAGGAGCCAGAGAACTCCAGCAGGGGCTGGTTGAACTGAGAACCAATAACGGTGTCATCAGCAAACTTGCTGGGCTTCTTGGAGATGTTGGCGACGCAGTAGTCGAAGACTGCCTGCTGATCGGCCTGGCTCTCCTGAGGAACCATAGCAATTGCCTTGGTGGGGCAGACGGTGACGCACTCGCCGCAGCCCATGCAGTCCAGAGGAGAAACAGCCATCACAAACTTGTACTCGTTTGCGGGGCGGTTGTCACGGCTCTTGGTCTGAGCAGGAGCAGCTGCCAGCTCGTCAGCGGTCAGCTGGAAGGGACGGATGGTAGCATGAGAGCAGACGAATGCACACTGGTTGCAGCCGACGCACTTGGAAGCATCCCACTCGGGAACGTTCACAGCGGTGCCGCGCTTCTCGTATGCAGATGCGCCCTGCTCCCACTCGCCGTTTGCATTTGCAACGAAAGCGGAAACGGGCAGGCTGTCGCCGTCCATACGAGCGATGGGCTCCATGACATCACGGATCTGCTTGACCAGCTCCGGACGGCCGGTGAGAGCCTTGGGAGCGGGATCAGCCTCGGGGTTGGACCAGGAAGCGGGAACGTCGACCTTGTGGATCGCGTCAACACCAGCATCGATGGCCTTCCAGTTCATCTCAACAACGTCCTGGCCCTTCTTGCCGTAGCTCTTCTGAGCTGCCTGCTTCATGAAGTTGACAGCGTCCTCGATGGGCATAACGTCAGCCAGCTTGAAGAAAGCGGACTGCAGGATGGTATTGGTGCGCTTGCCCATACCGATCTCGATAGCCTTATCGATGGCGTTGATGGTGTACAGCTGAATGTTGTTGTCAGCAATGTACTTCTTGGCCTCAGCGTTCAGGTGCTGGCCCAGCTCCTCATCGGTCCACTGGCAGTTGATCATGAACACGCCGCCGGGCTTGACATCCTGGACCATCTTCATGCCCATGTGGATGTAAGCGGGGTTGTGGCAAGCCACGAAGTCAGCCTGGTTGATGTAGTAGGGGCTGCGGATGGGCTTGTCGCCGAAACGCAGGTGGCTGATGGTCACGCCGCCGGGCTTCTTGGAGTCATACTGGAAGTATGCCTGAACATACTTATCAGTGTGGTCGCCGATGATCTTGACGGAGTTCTTGTTTGCGCCGACAGTACCGTCGCCGCCCAGACCCCAGAACTTGCACTCCTTGGTGCCAGCAGCTGCGGTGATGGGAGCGGGCTTGACCTCGGGCAGGGACAGACCGGTGACATCATCGGTGATGCCCAGAGTGAAGCGCTCCTTGGGCTGATCCTTCTCCAGCTCCTTGAACAGAGCGAAGATGGAGGACGGGGGAGTGTCCTTGCTGCCCAGGCCGTAACGGCCGCCGGTCAGGACAACATCGTTCATGCCGGCCTCACGCAGGGTAGCAGCAACATCCAGGTACAGGGGCTCGCCCAGGGAGCCGGGCTCCTTGGTACGATCCAGAACTGCAACCTTCTTTGCAGTCTTGGGCAGGACCTTCAGCAGAGCGGAGGACACCCAGGGACGGTACAGGCGGACCTTGACGATACCGACCTTCTCGCCCTTGGCGTTCAGGTAATCGATGACTTCGTCAGCAACGTCGCAGACAGAGCCCATAGCGATCATGACACGGTCAGCATCGGGTGCGCCGTAGTAGTTGAACAGATCATAGTTGGTGCCCAGCTTCTCGTTGATCTTGGCCATGTACTTCTCGACCACTGCGGGCAGTGCGTCGTAAGCGGAGTTGCAGGCCTCACGGTGCTGGAAGAACACGTCGCCGTTCTCGTGGGAACCGCGCATCTTGGGGTGCTCGGGGTTCAGAGCCTTGGCACGGAACTCCTCAACAGCCTTCATGTTGCACATTTCCTTCAGATCAGCGTAGTCCCACTTCTCGATCTTCTGGTACTCGTGAGAAGTACGGAAGCCATCGAAGAAGTTCAGGAAGGGAACCCGGCCCTCGATTGCTGCCAGATGGGCAACAGGGGACAGATCCATAACTTCCTGCACGCTGCTCTCGACCAGCATTGCGAAGCCGGTCTGGCGGCATGCCATAACGTCGCTGTGATCACCGAAGATGTTCAGGGACTGGGTAGCAACGGTACGTGCAGAAACATCGAACACGCAGGGCAGCTGCTCAGCAGCGATCTTGTACATGTTGGGGATCATCAGCAGCAGGCCCTGAGAAGCGGTGAAGGTGGTGGTAACAGCACCTGCACCCAGAGAGCCGTGCACAGCGCCGGCAGCGCCGGCCTCAGACTCCATCTCGACGACCTTGACCTGGTTGCCGAAGATGTTCTTCTGACCAGCTGCGGACCACTGGTCCACAGAGTCAGCCATCGGAGAAGACGGGGTAATGGGGTAGATAGCAGCCACGTCCGTGTAGGCGTATGCTACATGAGCGGCAGCGGTATTGCCATCCATGGTTTGCTTTGCTCTAGGCATTTTTCTTCCTCCATTGTTCAGAATTTGGTACCTTTTGCGCGGGGCAATCGCGCCCCGCTGGGGCCGGAGAACCCCAAAAGGCACTATTGCTCATATATTATATTAGCAAATTCCGCCCTCAAAGTAAATGCAAACCCACTGGCAAAACGCAACAAAATTTCAAGAAATTTTTTGGTGCTTTTTTACGCTTGTGTTTTTTGTTGCATCTAACCTGACAGATTATTAAGAATCCGGCTTTTTTGCTGTATTTTTCTTAATTTATCCTCAATTTTGAATTGACAACCGGCGCTTTGTTGCCGTAAACTTGAACCAGCATCATTATCATCTGGAAAGGACGCAAATACGATGGACGCTGCACATTTTGAAAAGATGCTCACAAGTGAGGTGCTGTTCGAGGGCCGGGTGGTCACCCTGACCAAAGATACCGCCCTTTTGGAAAATGGAAAGACCGCCACCCGCGAGGTGGTCCACCACCACGGCGGGGCCTGCATCGTGCCCTACTTTGAGGACGGCACCATCTGCATGGTGCGCCAGTTCCGCTACGCCATGCAGCAGGAGCTGTGGGAGCTGCCCGCCGGAAAGCTGGAAAAAGGGGAGGACCCCTTTGAAGCCGCCAAGCGGGAGCTGGAGGAGGAGTGCGGCCTGACCGCCGACAAGTACACCTCCCTGGGCGAGTTCTACCCCACTGTGGGCTATGATACCGAGATCATCTACACCTGGGTGGCCACCGGTCTGCACGAGACCCGGATGCATCTGGATGCGGACGAGTTCCTGACCCCTGACCGGGTACCGCTGACCCAGGCCTATGAGATGGTGATGCGCGGCGAGATCAAGGACGGCAAGACCATTGCAGGCGTGCTCAAGCTCAAGGCCCTGCTGGACGAGGGCAAGCTGTGAACATTCTCTACGAAGATACCGCCCTTGTGGTGCTGGACAAGCCCGCCGGGCTGACCAGCGAGGAGGGCGTGCCCGCTGCCCTGCGCCAGCGGTGGGGCAGGCCGGATGCATACGTTGGGGTCATCCACCGGCTGGACACCGGCGTTTCGGGGCTGATGGTCTATGCCAGAACACCCGGAGCCGCAGCTGCCTTGACAAAGCAGGTGACGGAGAGCCAGCAGGCCTATGCCATTCTGGATGGCAGGGCAGAGGCTGGCCCCGGTGCACCGGCACAGCCCTGCTTTCGCAAAACGTACCGGGCCGTGATCGCAGGCGGACCGGACGAAGGGCTGCCGCCCGAGGGCATCCTGCGGGACTACCTGTTCAAGGACAGCCGGAAAGGCCGGGTCTTTCCGGTAAAGCGCCCCCGCAAGGGGGTGCGGGAAGCCGTGCTGGAATACCGCATCGTAGAGACGGCACCGGACGGTTCCCTGAGCCTTGCGGAGATCACGCTCCACACCGGGCGGACACATCAGATCCGGGTGCAGTTTGCCTCCCGGAAGCACCCGCTTTACGGAGACGGCAAATATGGCAGCCGGTTCAAAGGGGACATTGCCCTGCAGAGCGCAGGGCTGCAGTTCGTCCACCCGGAGACCGGCAAGCCCATGGCCTTTTCTCTGCCCCTGCCCGCCGCCGCACCGTGGAAGGAGTTTTTGGAATAAGGCTGTTGCACATGGTCAACATCCTCGCCCTCTCCGTCACCTGCGGTGACACCTCTCCCAAAGGGAGAGGCCTTGGCAAAAAGATGAAGTTTGCGTGGACTGCCAAGGGCTCCCACTTTGGGGGAGCTGGCATCGCGTAGCGATGACTGAGAGGGCGAGCCCGCTAAAGGAATAATCATTTCAACTAGGTGAGTGATATGGAACAGCAATACAAGACCGACGCTGAAATTTACGCGGTACTGGAGCGGGAGATCATCGACCTGACCCTGCGGCCGGGCAGTTCGCTGAGCGAGAACCCCCTCTGCGCACGCTTCGGGGCACCGCGTTCCATGATCCGGGTGGTGCTGCAGCGGCTGCAGGAGAACGGGCTGGTGAAGATCGTGCCCTACAAGGGTACCACTGTGACCCGGCTGAACCGGGAGATCGTGGATGAGCTCATCTACGAGCGCACCGCCGTGGAAGCCCGCGTCCTGCGGGACTTCTCGCCCAAGTGCACACCGGAGCAGCGGGCGCTCATCCGGCGGCGGGCCGATGCCTACGCCGCGCTGGCCCGTGCCGAAGAGATCGACTACAACAAGCTCTATGAGGCAGACCGCCTGCTCCACGAGACATGGTTTGCCGCCATGGGAAAAATGTATCTCTGGCGCACTTTACAGAACGCCCACGCCGATTACAGCCGCTTCCGGATGCTGGACACCATGACCAGCGGCGGGCTGGACGAGGTGATTGCCGACCACCAGAACATCATCGCCGCCATTGAGCGGTGTGATCTTGCCGCCTTTGAGCCGCTGGTGGAGCGCCACCTCTACGGCGGCATCCGGCGGCTTGGCTCCAGGCTCACCGGGGAATATGCCGACTACTTTGAGCCGGAAAAATAATGCTCCCCTTAAAAATGTTCCACGGGGAACAAAACCGGCACAGCGCCTGCCTGACGCTGTGCCGGTTTTCTTTGCCCGTTTTTTCAGAAGAACACCCCGGAGATGAAGATCTCCAGCCCAATGCCGATGAGGATGATACCGCCCAGCACAGAGGCCTTGCCGGAGAGCCTGGTGCCGAACTCTTTGCCGATGTGCAGGCCCGCCATACAGAGGAAGAAGGTGACGACGGCAATGATGCCGGAAGCTGCCAGCGCCATCAGCCAGCCATACTCCGCAATGGTAAAGCCCACCGAGAGGGCATCGATGCTGGTGGCCACGCCCTGCATAAAGAGGGCACCGGCACTCAGCGCGGCGGCTTCCTCGGTTTCCTCGCCCCGGATGCCCTCGATCAGCATCTTGCCGCCGATATAGCCCAGCAGGGCAAGGGCGATCCAGGGAATGAATGTTTCAAAGGAGGAGAACATCTCCACGATGGTATGGACGCAGACCCAGCCTGTCATGGGCATCACGGCCTGAAACACGCCAAAGGTGCCCGCAATGATGCACATCCTCTTTCGGGACATGCCGGGATCATGCAGACCGTTTGCCATTGAGACCGAAAACGCATCCATAGCAAGGCCCACGCCCAGCAGTGCACTGTTGAGAAAAAACAAAAAACTCCATTCCATAACTGAATGCCTCCTGAATCTGACCAAAATTACGGTGCGGCAAAAACAAAACCCGAGATCGGCGCGTGCACGTCCGGTCTCGGGTCATTTTTTACAAATGAACTCCATGTGTTGGGCGTGGTACTCCGCACCATAACACATGAGTCTCGCAAATGAAAGCAAGCCAGACAGCAGTGCTGTCATTGTGTTGACTTGCTGCGCCGTCTGCAAACAGCGCCTGCTACTCCCCCATGGGATTTTGTGATCGTTTCGTTAGTCTATCATATTTTCTGATAGAAGTCCAGGCTAACTCTTTTATTTTATCTGGCAGGAGAGGCTCAATCCTCAGCCGGTGCCTCGGAGGCAGATGCCTCATCGGCAGCTTCCATGGCAGCCAGCTGCTCTGCGGTGGGCTCATCGCCCTCCTCAGCCTCTACCGTCTCAGTCTGGGCTTCATCGTCGTGGTCGGTACGGGCCAGGACCATGACCTTATCATTCTCGCCCAGACGCATGACACGGACACCGGAGCCGTAACGGCTCTGCACCGGGATCTCATTGGCGTGCAGGCGGATGATGATGCCCTCCTGGCTGCTCAGCAGCACGTCATCCACATCGTCCACGATCTTGACCGCGGCGACCTTGTCCTTGGAGGCATCGTAGTTGCGGATGCCCTTGCCGCCGCGGGCGGTGATGCGGTAGGTGTCGATGTCGGACCGGCGGCCCTTGCCGTTCTCAGTCACGGTCAGGATGGTGGCGTTCTCACGGCAGATGCAGACACCCACGACCTCGTCGCCCTCGGCCAGCTTGATGGCGCGCACGCCGTGGCCGCTGCGGCCCATGGGACGGGCATCCTCCTCATTGAAGCGGATGGCCTGACCGTTGCGGGTGGCAACGATGAGCATATCGTGACCGGAGGTCAGTCTTGTCCAGGCCAGTGCATCCCCCTCGTTCAGGGCAATGCCGATCAGGCCGCTCTTGCGGATGTTGGCGTACTGCTCCAGCGGGGTGCGCTTGATGAGGCCCTGCTTTGTGACCATGGTCACGAAACCGCCCTCATTGGCCGTATCCTTGCTCTGGCAGAGCATGTTGGTGACCTTTTCGCCCTCGGCCAGCTGCAGCAGGTTCACGATGTTGGTGCCCTTGCTGGTGCGGCTGCCCTCGGCGATGGTGTAGCCCTTGATGCGGAACAGGCGGCCCTTATCGGTAACGAACAGAACATAATCATGGGTGGAGCCCACGAACATTTCCTGCACGATATCCTCTTCCTTGCGGGTCATACCGGAGATGCCGCGGCCGCCGCGCTTCTGGGCCTGATAAGTGGCCTTGAGCTGGCGCTTGATATAACCGGCCTCGGTCAGGGTATAAACGCACTGCTCCTCAGCGATCAGATCCTCGATATCCACCTCGCCGGTCACGGTCTCGATCTCGGTGCGGCGGTCATCGCCAAAGCGGCGCTTCATTTCCAGCAGCTCACTCTTGACGATCTCGAGCACGCGGGCATCATCGGCCAGGATCTCTTCCCAATCCCGGATCTTGGCGTTCAGGGAGCCCAGCTCTTCCTCGATCTTCAGGATCTCCAGACCAGCCAGACGGCCCAGCTGCAGCTTGACGATGGCATCTGCCTGCGGGTCATCAAAGCCGAACTGCTCCATGATGGCAGCCTTGGCCTCGCTCATGCCGCCCTTGCAGGCACGGATGGTGGCGATCAGCTCATCCACAATGTCGGTGGCCTTCTTCAGGCCTTCCAGAATATGGGCGCGTTCCCGGGCCTTTTTCAGGTCATACTGGGTGCGGCGGCGCACCACCTCGTCCTGGAACTCGACATACTTCTGGATCATCTGCTTCAGGGTCATCACCTTGGGCACCTTGTGGTCGATGGCCAGCATGATGACACCCACGGTATCCTGCAGCTGGGTGTACTGGTACAGCTGATTCAGGACGACCTGGGGGTTGGCATCCTTGCGCACATCGATCACGATGCGCATACCCTTGCGGTTGGTCTCATCGTTCAGGTCACTGATGCCCTCGATCCGCTTTTCCTTGACCAGGTCGGCAATGTTCTCAATGAGGCGTGCCTTGTTGACCATGTAGGGGATCTCGGTCACGATGATCTGGGCGCGGCCATTCTTCTTTTCCTCAATGGTGGCGCGGCCGCGCAGGGTGATCTTGCCGCGGCCGGTGGCATAGGCAGCACGGATGCCGCTGCGGCCCATGATGATGCCGGCGGTGGGGAAATCGGGGCCCTTGATGTGTTCCATCAGGCCGGGCAGGTCGATGTCCGGGTCCTCGATATAGGCCACACAGCCGTCAATGACCTCACTCAGGTTGTGGGGCGGAATGTTGGTGGCCATACCAACGGCGATGCCCTGACTGCCGTTGACCAGCAGGTTCGGGAAACGGCAGGGCAGAACGCTGGGCTCCTTCTTGGTCTCATCAAAGTTGGGGTCCCAGTCGATGGTATCCTTGTCGATATCGGTCAGCATCTCCACGGCCATGCGGCTCATGCGGGCCTCGGTGTAACGGTAAGCAGCCGGGGGGTCGCCATCCACAGAACCAAAGTTACCCTGACCATCCACCAGCGGGTAGCGCAGGGAGAAATCCTGTGCCAGACGGACCATGGCATCGTAAACGGATGCGTCGCCGTGGGGGTGGTAGGAACCCAGCACCGCACCGACGGTGTCGGCGGATTTGCGGTATGCATGGCTGGGGTCGTTGCCGCGCTCGTGCATGGTGTACAGGATGCGGCGGTGGACAGGCTTCAGGCCGTCCCGCACATCGGGCAGGGCACGGGACACGATGACTGACATGGAGTAGTCCAGGAACGCGGTCTCGATCTCCTTCTTGACATCGCGGATGATCTTCTTGGTACCGCTGCCCGGTATCATCACATAATCTTCTTCCATTGTTTCCTCCAATTACACATCCAGCTTCGCGTACTGGGCGTTGGTCTCGATAAAGCGGCGGCGGGGCTCCACCTGGTCGCCCATCAGGATGGTAAAGGCTTCATCGGCCTTCTCGGCATCCTCAATGGTGATCTGAACGATGACGCGGTTGTCGGGGTTCATGGTGGTCTCCCACAGCTGTTCGGGGTTCATCTCACCAAGGCCCTTATAGCGGTTGACCTTTGCGCCGGGCATCTCCTGCGAGAGGATGGCCATTTCAGCATCGTTGTAGGCGTACTTGATGGTGTTGCCCTTCTGCACCTTGAACAGGGGCGGCTGGGCGACATAGACATGGCCCTGCTCGATGAGGGGGCGCATATAGCGGAAGAAGAAGGTCAGCATCAGGGTGCAGATGTGAGAACCATCGACATCGGCATCGGCCATGATGAACACCTTATCATACCGCAGCTTGGAGATATCGAATTCCTCGCCGATGCCGCAGCCCAGAGCCAGCACCACGGGCATCAGCTTATCGTTTCCGTAGATGCGGTCCGCGCGGGCCTTTTCCACGTTCAGCATCTTGCCCCACAGGGGGAGGATGGCCTGAATGGCGGAGTCACGGCCCATCTTGGCAGAGCCGCCTGCAGAGTCACCCTCGACGATGAAGATCTCGGTGCGGGTGGGGTCTTTTTCACGGCAGTCGGCCAGCTTGCCGGGCATCCGGCTGGTCTCCAGCGCGCTCTTGCGGCGCACCAGCTCCCGGGCCTTTTTGGCAGCAGCACGGGCGCGGGCTGCCTGGGTGGCCTTTTCAAAAATGGCCTTTGCCACGCCGGGGTTCTCCTCAAAGAACTCCATCAGCTTGGTGTACACCATGTTGGAAACAAGGGTGCGGATCTCGGTATTGCCCAGCTTTGCCTTGGTCTGGCCCTCAAACTCCGCCTCCTGCAGCTTGACGGAGATGACGCAGATGAGGCCCTCGCGGACATCGGAACCGGAAAGGTTCTCGTCCTTATCCTTCAGCAGGCCGTGGCTGCGGCCGTAATCGTTGAACACACGGGTCAGGCTGGTGCGGAAGCCCTCTTCATGGGTGCCGCCGTCCGGGGTGTTGACGTTGTTGGCAAAGCTCAGCAGCAGCTCGTTGTAGCTGGAGTTATACTGCAGCGCGATCTCGGCCATGCCCCGCTCGGTCTGGCCCTTGAGGTAGATGACATTGGGGTGGAGCACCTCCAGATTGCGCTTTTCGCCCAGATAGGTGACAAAGCTCTTGATGCCGCCCTCATAGCACATGACCTCGGTGCGGTAGCAGGGGTCGCCCTCCTGGCCGTCCTCCAGAACGGGGGTATAGAGTTCCCGCTCATCGGTCAGGGTGATCTTGACACCGGCGTTCAGGAAGCTCTCTTCGCGCAGACGCTTTTCCAGCGTCTCGAAGTTATAGACGGTGGTGTCCTTGAACATCTCGGGGTCGGGCTTGAAGGTAACGCGGGTGCCGGTGACCCCCTCGGCCACCGTGCCCAGACACTTCAGGGGGCCGTCCGGGTCGCCGCGGCGGAAGGTCTGCTCGTATTCATGGCCGTCGCGGCGGACATTGACCGTCAGCCACTCAGAGCAGGCGTTGACCACGGACGCGCCGACACCGTGCAGACCACCGGCCACCTTGTAGCCGGAGTTCTCGCCGCCGAACTTACCGCCTGCGTGCAGGATGGTATAGACGACGGTGACGGCGGGCAGACCGGTATCGGCCTGGATATCCACGGGGATGCCGCGGCCGTTGTCGGTGACCTGAATGATGTTATTCTTTAAGATCTTGACCTCAATGTGGTTGCAGTAGCCAGCCAGCGCTTCATCAATGGCGTTGTCCACGATCTCGTAGACCAGATGATGCAGGCCCCGCTCACCGGTGGAGCCGATATACATGCCGGGACGCTTGCGCACGGCCTCCAGACCCTTCAGGACCTGGATCTCGCTGGCATTATACTCATGGTCGGTCGCGGTTTCCACATTGGTGCTGGTGATGATTTCCTCTGCCATATCCTTTCTCCCTTTACTTGATATTTTTTCAATCGATTGGATCGTTGTTGATTTTTTCAGAACGACATTTCGGTGCGCCGCTTCATGGCCGCGCTGGACAGCTCCGAAAGATAAACGGTGTCCACGGGGGCATCGGCCAGAACATAACACTGGGGAAGGTCATCCGAAAGGCTGACCACGGCCCCGTTCTTCTGGGCATAGTTGAGAAATTCCCGCCCCCGGGGGGAGACGGTGGTGGTCTCCAGATTGAAGATGCCGATGATATCACGGTCATTCAGGACATAGTCCCGGCCCAGATGGATATACATTGCGTATATTCTCCCGCAGGTGCAGGCTGCATATTCTGTCGCATTTTCCGCATTCTATGCAATGCAGTGATGCAACATTTTTCCATTTTAAATCTTGCTCAGGACACCGCCGTTCATGCGGTAGACCTCGCCATCCGTTTTCAGGAAAGCCGTATCGTCACAGCTGGTGACGAAGGTCTGCTTTTCCCGCATCCGGGTCAGCAGATACTGCTTGCGGCCATCATCCAGTTCACTGAGCACGTCGTCCAGCAAGAGGACGGGGTGCTCCCCGGTGATGGCGGCAGCGGCGGCGGCTTCGGCCATTTTCAGGCTGAGCACCACACTGCGCTGCTGCCCCTGGCTGGCAAACACTCTGGCGGGCTGGCCGTCCAGCAGCAGCTCCAGATCTTCCCGGTGGGGGCCGCACAGGCTCTGCCCGGCTCGTACTTCCTCGTTCTGGCGGGCTTTGAGCAGGGCTGCCAGACCACCCGGCTCAAACTGGGCGGCATACCGCAGCTCCATCCGCTCCGCCCCATGGGAAAGCTCCTCGTAATTGGCACAGGCCAGCGGGGCCAGCCGTTCCAGATAGGCCCGCCGCCGCTGCTGGATGGCTTCCCCCTGCGCGGCAAGCTCGGTGTTCAGCACCTCGAGCAGGGCCATTTTTTCGGCGTAGGGACGTTCTTGCCCGGCAGGGGAGCGGCGCAGCAGAGCGTTTTTCTGCTGCAGGGCCCGCAGATAGCGGCGGTACACGGTCAGGTAGCCGGGGTAGAGCTGGCAGAGGGCGGCATCCAGAAATTTGCGCCGCCCCTCGGGCGCTCCCTTGACCAGACTCAGGTGGCCGGGGTCAAACACGACAGCCGGAAAACTGCCGGCAAGCCCTGCTGCCCGCCTGGGGGCTGCCCCGTTCACCGAGGCGTACCGCCCGGGCCGCTGGGAATCCGGGGTGCCCACCGTCAGCCGGACACGGTTCGGCTCGTCAGGCTCCTGTTCCTCCTGCTGTGCCCGGAGCGTGGAGGCTTCCAGCACGGCAAAAGGCTCCCCCCGCCGCACCAGCTCTGCATCCTTGCCGCCCCGGAAGCTCTTGCCGCCGGTCAACAGCCAGATGGCCTCCAGCAGGTTGGTCTTGCCCTGGCCGTTGTTGCCGCAGATCACGGTCAGCTCCCGGCCCGGGGTCAGGCTTGCCGATGCGATATTGCGGTAATTCGTTACTTCTAAGGAAAGCAGGCGCATGGTTTACTGGCCCTGTCCCACTTCCACGGTCTGGCCGTCCAGCTCGATGACATCCCCGGCGCGGCACTTTTTGCCCCGCATGGTGCAGACCTCACCGTTTACCTTGACAGCACCGCCCTGCACCAGCTCCTTGGCTTCGCCGCCGGTCTCACACAGACCCGCATATTTCAGCAGGGCATCCAGCTTGATAAATTCCGTATGGATGAGAATTTTTTGCATTTTTATGCCTCTCAATCATTCTTGAAGCGGACAGGCAGGACCAGATACAAAAAGTCGCTGCCCTCGGTAGGCAGAACCTTGACCGGGCTCAGCGGGCCGCTGATCTCCAGCTTGACCTGCTCGGTGCGGGCGTTGCGCAGGGCATCCAGCAGATAGCGGTTGTTGAAACCGATCTCCACCTCATCGCCCTCGCACTGCGCGTTGAATTCATCCACCACGCGGCCCAGATTGGTCTGGCAGCGGACCACCACTTTACCCTCTGTAAAACTGATGCGGAGGGGATTTTTTAAACGCTCTGTAATGATCAGGGAGGCGCGCTCGATGGTCTCGATAAATTCCTTGGTGTCCAGAACCACGCTGGTGCGGCTGCCATTGGGGATCACGTTGTGGTAGTTGAGGAATTCGCCCTCGATCAGGCGGCTCATAATGGTGTAGCCGGCGGTGGTGAACACCACATAGCGGCGGTTTGCGGAGATGTGCACGGTCTCCTCGTCGTCGTTGGCCAGCAGGTGGGAGACCTCGTTCATGGTCTTGCTGGGCACGATGATACGGATCTCCTTTATGGCTTCCACCGGCCGCTCCACAATGGCCAAACGGTAGCCGTCCAGCGCAACAACGGTCAGCTTATCCGGCGAGATCTCAAATAATTCACCGGTATGTGCAGGTTTTTTCTCATCCTGACTGACGGCGTACAGGGTGCGCTCGATCATATCACGGAGCACGCCGGTCTTGATGTTCAGAGTCTCCTCGGCCCCGGTGTTGGGCAGCTCGGGGAAATCGGTGGGGTTCATAGACTGGATCTCGAACTGTGCCACACCGCTCTGGATGGTGGTTTTCCCATTTTCAGCAGACTGGATGTTGATCTGGCCGGAAGGCATCCGGCTGACCATGCTGCTGAGCAGCTTGGCGTTCAGCACCACCTCGCCGGGCTCTTTGACATTGGCATCAATGGTGGTCACGATGCCCATTTCCAGGTCGTAGCCGGTCAGGGTGAGCTGGAAGCCTTCGGCTTTCAGCAGGATACCCTCCAGTACCGGGATGGTGGAGCGCAGGGTAACAGCTTTGGAAACGCCGTCAATAGCTGCACTCAGCAGGGTCTTATCGCAGATGATGTTCAATTGTGCGTCTCTCCTTATTTTGGATTCAAGTTTTGAGGTTCTTTCTCCCATAAAACAGGGACAAAACCTCCAAATCTATATTGAACTTGTTGTAGTATTCGTAGTAGGGGCTGGGGAAGATGTGGAAAAGTCGGAAAATGTGTGGAATGGTGCGGCTCCGTGGTTTTCCACCGGCTTGTGAATGCAGTGTGAAAGGTTTGTGGAAAGGGCTGGAGCTGCTTTTCTTTCCACGGCGGGTGTGCAAAACAGAAGTTGAATGTTGAAAACTCGGTGGAAAGAGTGGAGAACTTTGTCGTCTGAACACAATATCTTGTTCTGTTTTCCCGGATTCCCCTGCATTTCTCCCCATATTTGGGGTTTTATCCCCTGTGAGAGTATGACTTTTGCCCCTGTTTTCCCGTCAGGCCTTGACGTTCTTGATGATGTCGCTGACGGTTTCGCGCAGGTGCTGGTCGTTCTTCATGTCCCGCTCCATGGTCTTGAGGGAGTAGACGATGGTGGAGTGGTCACGGCCCGAGAACTCCCGGCCGATCTCCTCCATGCTCATGCCGGTGACTTCGCGCAGGATATAGATCGCCACGCGGCGGGCGGATGCAACGTTGGCGTTCCGCTTGGTGCCCCGGATGTCGGCAGGGGAGACGTTGAAGGTGCGGGAGACCTCGCCCACGATCTTCTCGATGGTCACGGGCACGGGCTGGGTCTCGTTGAGGATGTCCTTGATGGCATTCTGTGCCACGCTGATGACAGGCTGGATGCCCTCCAGCATGTAGTAGGCGTTCAGCTTTTTCACTGCGCCCTCCAGCTGGCGGATGTTGTTTTTCAGGTGGTTGGCGATGAATTCCGCCACGTCCTCGGGCAGATCCAGGTGGAGCAGCTCGGCCTTGCGCTTGACGATGGCCACGCGGGTCTCGAAATCAGGCGGCTGGACATCGGCGGTCAGGCCCCATTCAAAGCGGGTGCGCAGGCGCTCTTCCAGGCTCTTGATCTCCTTGGCCGGGCGATCAGAGGCAATCACGATCTGCTTGTGGGCATCGTGCAGGGAGTTGAAGGTGTGGAAAAACTCCTCCTGGGTGGATTCCTTGCCGGCGATGAACTGGATATCGTCCACCAGCAGCAGGTCGGCCACGCGGTACTTCATCCGGAAGTCCTCGGTGCTGCCGGCGCGGATGGCGGCGATCAGCTCGTTGGTGAACTGCTCGCAGGTAACGTACATGATAACAAAATCGGGGTGGGTGCGCTTGATCTCGGTCTGGATGGCCGTGAGCAGATGGGTCTTGCCCAGACCGGAGCCGCCGTAGATGAACAGCGGGTTATAGGCTCCGGAGGGGTTGGCCGCAACCGCCTGCGCCGCAGCAAACGCAAACTGGTTGGAGGGACCCTTGATGAAGTTCTCGAAGGTGAACTCGTAATTGCCCTGGGGCGAGGCGGGGTTTGCCTCGTACTGCTGGGCCAGCACCACCTCATGGGGCGGGGTGCTGGGCACCACCAGCGTGATGTCCACGTCAAAGCCCAGCACGGTCTTAAAGGCCTCTTTCAGCAGGCCGAGGTAGCGGTCGGTGACGATCTTGCAGATGAAATCGTTGCGCACCGACAGGGTGATATGGCTCGAGTCCTCAAAGCTGATGGGCTCAAGTCCGTCGATGTAGAGATTATAGGTCGGCTCGGCCATCTGCGTTTTGCAGTATGCCTGGGCGGCCTCTAAAACGTCCTTGAAAGAATCCATAAAACATCCACTCCATTGAATTGGTCGAAGTTTTCAACAATGCTGCTGATACCCCGTTAGTATACCACAAAAATCTCCCTGCGTCTATATTCTATAATGTAATTTATAATACATAAGAAAAGACGCTCCATCGTGCCCTCGCGGCTCTTGTGTCCAAGGCGGTTTTTGGCCACAAGATATGGTGGAAGAAAAGTTTTCCACGGAGAACCGGTGAAAAAGTTGAAAGCTTTTTCACAAAGAAATTTGAAAAAAGTTTGCTGGAAAGTGAAAAAAATGCTTGACAGAAGGGGATAGTGTGCGATATACTGTTGAATTGCAAGCCTGTCCCCAATTTGGGACCAGAAATACCCCATTACCGGGGACGAGTTTTTACGGAGGATACAACCATGAAGAGAACTTTTCAGCCCAAGAAGCGTCATCGCAAGGAAGTTCATGGCTTTCTGACCCGCATGAGCACCAAGAACGGCCGCAAGGTCATCAATGCTCGCCGTGCTAAGGGCCGCAAGAGCCTGACCGTCTGATCCCGCTTTGCCAGGGATCCGGCGCAGAATTGAACATGCGCACAAAAGACTGCTGATCCAGAATTGGCGGTCTTTTTCTTATTTTGGACGTTCTGCGCGCGGAATGACTAAAAATTTGGCAAAAGATTTGGCACAAAAAACGCCCGGACAGCCTTTTCATGTCGGCGTTTTTTTGCTATACTGAATTTTGAACTTTGCCTTTAGGGAAGTTCTGCGATTTTTTAACCGAAAAGGAGGCGACGGAGCAGTGCGCTATCGTCCCATCCGCCGCAACAGCGAGTTTGGCCGCGTGTATGCCCGCGGCAAGTCCTATGTGAACCCGGCGCTGGTGCTGTATGTGCTCAAGACCCGCGGCAAAAAGACCCGCGTGGGCCTGACAGCCACCAAAAAGATCGGCCATGCCGTCCAACGCAACCGCGCCCGCCGCGTGATGAAGGCTGCCATTGATGAGCATCTGGATCAGAACATCGGCGGCTATGATCTGGTGTTCGTGGCCCGGGGCATGACCCCCCGCCTGAAGAGCTGGCAGCTCAGCGAAGTGGTGGCCAGGCTCTTTGCCCAGGCTGGCCTGCCCGACAAGGCAAAGCAGCCTGGCGCAAAGCCCCCTGCCACGGTCCCGCCCGCAGACCGGGCCGCAAAACAGTGAATCCTGTCTCCCGCGTCTGCCGGAACGCGCTCTGTGCGCCCATCCGGTTCTACCAGCGCTTTGTCAGCCCGGGGCTGGGCCGCAACTGCCGCTTTACCCCCACCTGCAGCCAGTATGGCATAGAAGCCATCCAGACCCATGGCTGCATCAAGGGCTTGCTGCTTACCGCCTGGCGCATCGCCCGGTGCAACCCGCTTGGCCGGTGGGGCTTTGACCCGGTGCCGCCCAAAGGCCGCTGGGTGAGCAAGGAGAGAAAGCTATCTCCGGCAAAGCTGTTCCGGGGGCGGCACGGTTAAGCAGCGTGCTTATGATACACGGCTCCTTTGTACAACCTCTCCGTCATTGCTTCGCAATGCCACCTCCCCTGGTAGGGGAGGCTTTGGCAGCCCGATCCAGTTGACGGTTTTGCCAAGGGCTCCCCTATTAGGGGAGCTGGCAACGCCGCAGGCGTTGACTGAGAGGTTTAATCCGTTCTTTTGCTTCTTGTGACGCTCCGCACTGTGGGCGGGGTGTCCTTCTCATAAAAATCTAAACGTCCCGCACCACAGGCGGGGCAGAATGGACGAAACTATGAATCCTTTGTACATCCTGGGCTGGCCCTTGGGCTATGTAATGGAGTGGATCTACAAGCTGATCCCCAACTACGGCTGGGACATCATCCTGTTCACCCTGCTCATCACCGTGATCAAGATCCCCCTCCAGCTCAACCAGCAGAAGAGTATGGCCCGCATGAGCGCTTTCCAGCCCATGGTGGCCGAGATCCAGAAGAAGTACCGCGACAAGCCCGAAAAGCAGCAGGAAGAGCTGATGAAGCTGCAGGAGCAGGGCTACAAGCCCACCGCAGGCTGTATGCCCATGCTGGTCAACTTCCTGGTCATGTTCGGCGTTATCGAGGTGGTGTACCGCCCGCTGCAGCGCATCTTCCACATTGGTGCCGATGCCCTGACCGCCGCAGGTGAGGCCCTGACTGCCATGGGCATCAGCTTTACCACCGTGACCCGCGACACCAACATCATTGCACAGGTCATTGCAGGCGAGAGTACCGTCTCCTCCTGCTTCACCCCGGATCAGGTGGCTACCATCACCGAGTTCGGCCAGCACATGGATTTCTTTGGCATCGACCTGACCCGTGTGCCCCAGTACAGCCTGGCTGCAGAGAACCTGCCCCTGCTGATCCTCCCGGTCCTGGCGATCGTGACCATGTTCCTGTCCACCCACATCAGCATGAAGGCCAGCGGCCAGGAGATGCAGGGCAGCATGAAGCTGACCATGTATATGATGCCGCTGATGTACGTCTTCTTCTGCTTCACCGTGCCCAGCGCTTTCTCTCTGTACTACGTTGTTTCCAACATTCTGATGACCGTGCAGAGCCTGTTGATGAAGAAGATCTACGACCCTGAGAAGATGAAGGCAGAGGTCGCCGCCGAGATGGCTGCCCGCAAGAAGGAGCAGAAGCGTGGTGTAAAGAGCACCACCATCAAGGTCACGGATGAAAAGACCGGCGAGGTCGTAGAGAAGAATATCTCCGCCAGCGAAATGAACAAGCGCCGCCTGGAGTATGCCCGCAAGCTGGATGAGGAGCGCTATAAGGACGAGCGCACCGTTCCGCTGAGCGAGCTGGAAAACAAAAAGGAGGATTGACGGTTATGATCCGTACTCAGGAAGCGACCGGCAAGACGGTCGATGAAGCACGCGCAAAAGCCTGCGCCCTGCTGGGCGTGCAGGCCGACGACCTGAATGTGAGCTATGAAGTGCTCGAAATGCCCCAGAAAACCGGTTTTCTGGGCCTGAAGACCACCCCTGCCAAGGTGCGTGTGAGCGTGGAAGAGCCCGATGCCCCGGCCGCTCCCGTGGTGGAGGAGAAGGTGGAGCCTGAGGTGAAGCCTGTTGTGGAGGAAGCTCCCGCTGAGGAACCCAAGGCCGAGGAGCCGGCCGCTGCCCCTGTGGCAGAGGAGGCCGCTCCCGTTGAGGAGACTGCAGCCCCCGCCGCCGAAGATGAGGAGCCGGAAGTTCCCATCAACATCGAAGAGAACGCCAAGGTCAAGGCCGCTGTGGACTACCTGAAGGAAGTCATTGCCCTGATGGGCGTGGAGAATGTCACCTTCAGCGCCGTGCAGAAGGGCGAGGCCACCATCATCCGTCTGGATGGCGAGAAGCTGGGTGCCCTGATCGGCCGCCGCGGCGAGACCATGGAGAGCCTGTCCTATCTGGCAAGCCTGGTGGCCAACCGTCTGGAAGGCGATTACATCAAGCTGGGCCTGGATGTGGCCGGCTACCGCGATAAGCGTGAAAATGACCTGACCGTGCTGGCACAGCGCATTGGCAACAAGGTGCGCAAGACCGGCCGCAGCTTTGCCATGGAGCCCATGAACCCCTACGAGCGCCGCATCATCCACTCTGCCATCGGCAAGATGGAGGGTGTGCGCAGCGAGAGCAAGGGGGAAGGCCGTGACCGCCGTGTGGTCATCTACTCCACTGCTCCCGATGCCCAGACCGACAACACCTATGGCGAGCGCCGCCCGCGGGGCAATGGCCGCCGCCCCGGCGGCAACCGCAATGGCGGCTTCCGCGGCGGACGTGGCAGCAGCTCCCGGAATGGCGGTCCCCGCAATGGCCGCCCCGCAGGCAGCCGCGGTCCCCGTCCTTCCAGCGTGCCCGAGCGCACCTATGCTCCCCGTGACGCAGAAACTGCCGCACCCGTGGCACCCAAGCGCACCGAGCGCGTGGATGATTTTGCCGATTTCAGCTTTGGCAAGATCGAGCTGTAAACTCCGCTGAGTTTTGCACAATGCTGCCCCCTTCCGGTGGAAAACTGGAAGGGGGCTTTTTGTCTCTTTCCTTTTTCGTCGCTTCGTGATACAATAATTCTGATTTGAGAGCGGAGGGAGAGCACCAACATGGAACATTCAACGATCGCGGCCATTGCAACCGCGCCCGGCGCAGGCGGCATTGCCGTGGTGCGTCTTTCCGGCCCGGAGAGCTATGCCGTGGCGGCAAAGGTGTTCTGCCCGGCCAACCCGGCAAAGCGGGTAGAAGATGCCAAGGGCTACACCGCTCTGTTTGGGCATTTCATGGAAGGGGAGGAAGCCTTTGACGAGGGCGTGGCCCTCTTCTTCCGGGCACCCCACAGCTACACCGGCGAGGATGTGGTGGAGCTTTCCTGCCACGGCGGCAGTGCGGTGGCCCGGCGGCTGGTGGAAAGCTGCATCGCAGCCGGTGCCGCCCCCGCCGCCCCCGGCGAGTACACCCGCCGTGCCTTCCTCAACGGCAAGCTGGGGTTGACCCAGGCCGAGGCCGTTATGGACCTGATCTCTGCCGATGGCAGACAGGGTGCGGCGCTGGCCAATGCCTCCCTGAACGGCGCGCTGGCGAAGAAGATCGGGGCTGAAAAGGATGCCCTGACCGCCCTGCAGGCCCATCTGACTGCCTGGGTGGATTTCCCCGAGGAGGACGTTCCCGCACTGGAGGATGCCCAGCTGGTATCCACCCTGACTGCCGTGAAGGGAGAGCTGGACACCCTCATCCGGAATTATGATGCCGGTGCTGTCCTGCGGGAGGGTGTGGACTGTGCCATCGTGGGGCGGCCCAATGCGGGCAAGTCCACCCTGCTCAATCTGCTGGCCGGGTTCGACCGGGCCATCGTCACCCCCGTGGCGGGCACCACCCGGGATGTGGTGGAGCAGGCCGTCCGGCTGGGGGACATCCGGCTGAACCTGTTCGACACGGCCGGTCTGCGGGAGACCGAGGATGCGATCGAGGCCGAAGGCATCCGCCGCAGCTGGAAAAAGCTGGAAGAGGCGGGACTGATCCTGGCGGTGTTCGATGGCTCTGAGCCCCTGACCCGGGAGGATCTTGCGCTGGCGCAGCGGTGTGCCGGCCGCCCGGCCATTGCACTGGTCAACAAAGAGGACAAGCCCACTCAGTTTGACGCAGAGATCATTGCAGGCGATTTTGCCATGGTGATCCCGGTCTGCTGCCAGGAAGAGGGGAGCCGCAGGGTGATCGCCGCTGCCGTTGCCCGCCTGCTGGGCACCAACAACATCGACCCCCACGCTGCCAGCCTCTCGGGCCAGCGCCAGCTTGCCGCCGCCACCCGCGCGCGGGATGCAGTGGCCGGTGCGCTGGATGCGGTCAGCGGCGGGTTCGGGCTGGATGCCGTATCGGTCTGTGTGGACGATGCGCTGGATGCTCTCTGTGACCTCACCGGCGAAAATGCGTCGGAGAATGTCATCAATGAAGTGTTTGAGCGGTTCTGCGTGGGGAAGTAACGGAGGGCAGCCCGTCTGGCAGCTTTCTCCTCGGACACGAAACGGGCCATTCCATCGCCCGCCCTATTGCCTGCGGCAACAGGGTCCCACCCCAGCGGACGGTCCTCGGAGAAACTTCCAGCCGCTCTGCCGGGTAACAGCAGATTGAACCATAGAGGAAAGTATAGGAAAAGTATGAATCATCTTGGAGATTACGATGTGATCGTAATAGGCGCGGGCCACGCTGGCATTGAAGCGGCCCACGCTGCTGCCACGCTGGGTGCCAAAACGGCGGTGTTTACCATGAGTCTGGATGCCATTGGCAACATGCCCTGCAATCCCAGCATCGGCGGAACTGCAAAAGGAACGTTGGTACGCGAATTGGATGCGCTGGGCGGTGTGATGGGCCTTGCGGCAGATGCCACCTACCTGCAGAGCCGGATGCTGAACAAGGGCAAAGGCCCTGCCGTTCATGCCCTGCGCGTTCAGACCGACCGCAAGCGCTACCACGAATATATGAAGCACGCCCTTGAACTCACGCCCGGCCTTGCCATCCATCAGGCCGAGGTGGTGGGCATTGAGGTGGAGAACGGCCATGTCAAGGGCGTTGTGACCCAGCTGAATGGGGAGTACAGGGCAAAGTGTGTGGTCATTGCCACGGGCACCAATCTGGGTGGAAAGATTTTTGTCGGTGATGCGTGGTATGCTTCCGGCCCTGACGGGATGCACGCCGCCAATGCCCTGACCGAAAGCCTGAAAGCCGCCGGTCTGCCCCTGCGGCGGTTCAAGACCGGTACCCCTGCCCGCGTCCACCGGAGAAGCATCGACTTCTCCAAGCTGGAGTGCCAGCCCGGCGACCCGGACAGTGAACTTCAGCCCTTCAGCTTTCTGACGGATGCACCCATGCACAACAAAGTCGAGTGCTGGATCGCCTACACCAACCCCGAGACCCACCGGATCATTCTGGACAACATCCAGCGCAGCCCGCTCTATGGCGGCATGATCGAGGGGGTTGGCCCCCGGTACTGCCCCTCCATTGAGGATAAGGTGGTGCGCTTTGCGGGCAAGGACCGGCACCCCATCTTTGTGGAGCCCTGCGGAGAGAACACAGAGGAGATGTATCTGCAGGGGGCGTCCAGCAGCCTGCCTGAGGATGTGCAGAACGCCTTTTACCGGAGCATTCAGGGGTTTGAACACATTGAGATCATGCGCCCAGCCTACGCCATCGAGTATGACTGCGTAGACCCGACCAGCCTGGAAGCCACGCTGGAGAGCAAGGTGGTGCGGGGCCTGTATGGTGCAGGCCAGTTCAACGGCACCTCCGGCTACGAGGAAGCCGCCGCCCAGGGTCTGCTGGCAGGTCTGAACGCCGCCCGCAGTGCAAAAGGGGAGAGCCAGCTGATCCTGGAGCGTCAGACCAGCTATCTGGGCACGCTGGTGGATGACCTTGTCACCAAGGGGGTCATGGACCCTTACCGCATGATGACTAGCCGGAGCGAGTACCGCCTGACCCTGCGGCAGGACAACGCCGATCAGCGGCTGACCCCCATTGGCCGGGAGTATGGTCTGGTGCAAGATGACCGCTGGGCAAAATACCAGCACACCCAGAGCATTCTGGCGGCGGAGCGCCGCCGCCTGCACGAGACCCACCTGCGCACTGCTGACCTGCGCGCTGCCATGGAAGCAGCCGGGCTGCCCCCTGCCGCGGAGGGCGGCATTGCCGAAGAACTGCTCCGCCGCCCCGAGATCAGCTATCCGCTGTTGGCGGGTGTGATCGGCTGGGGCGAGGGCATCACCCCCATGCTGGCCGAGCGGCTGGAGACCGAGATCAAGTACGCAGGCTACATTGCCCGGCAGGATCGGATGATCCGTGACGTGGCCCGCCACGAAAAGACCCTGATCCCCGCAGATTTTGAGTATGCTGACCTGACCGGCCTGACGCTGGAGGCCCGTGAGAAGCTGACCCGCATCCGCCCGAAGAATCTGGGGCAGGCGGGCCGCATCCCCGGCGTTTCGCCCTCCGATGTGGCGCAGCTGAGCATTGCTTTAACAGTCAGAGAGAAAACCTGATGCACTGACGGAGAGGTTGGACGAAGGAGGGCAGAACCTCTGTACAACCTCTCAGTCGCCTGCGGCGACAGCTCCCCTGATAGGGGAGCCATTGATAAAAAGAGAAAAGAATTGCCTCAAACGAAAAGGGACAGATAAATGATCGACAAGAACAGATTAGAGCAAAAATGTTCCATGTGGAACATTGCGCTGACCGGGGACCAGCTGGACCAGCTGGATGCCTTTGCGCAGATCCTGGTGGACTATAACCAGAAGGTCAATCTGACCGCCATCACCGATCCAGAGGGCATTGAGGACAAGCACTTCCTCGACAGCCTGCTGTTTGCCAGCCAGCCCGAGGTGGCAGGGAAGATGGTGGACGTGGGTGCCGGTGCCGGATTCCCGGGCATCGTGACAAAGATCTACAAGCCCGAGCTGGAGCTGACCCTGATGGAGCCCACCGGCAAGCGGGTGGAGTTCTTGAAGTATGCCTGCGCTCAGCTGGGCCTGACCGGGGTGGAGTTTGCCAAGGAGCGCGCCGAGGAAGCCGCCCGCAAAGCATGGCGGGAGCAGTTTGATCTGGCCTCTGCCCGTGCGGTGGCGGCTCTGCCCATGCTGGCCGAGTACTGCTTACCGCTGGTCAAGGTGGGCGGCAGCTTTCTTGCCATGAAAGGCGCTTCCGGCGAGGAGGAGCTGGCTGCGGCCCGCGGTGCCATCCGGAAGCTGGGCGGCGAGTACAAGGAGACCCGTACCCTGCATCTTCCGGGCGGCGATACCCGCACCCTCATCCTCTGCAAAAAGATTTCGCAAACTCCGACAGCCTACCCCAGAAACGGTGGAAAGATCGCAAAATCTCCGCTGAAATAACGCAAAACCGCAAGATAAATGCCAAGCCCTGCCGAACGATTCTTCTGGCAGGGCTTTTTGATTTCTGGTACACTGGAACTGCAATGAGTGAGTTTTCCACTGTTTCCCGGGAAACGGTGGAAAACTGTGTCACATTTCAGCGAAAGGGGAAAGAATCATGTTTGAATGGAAGAAATCTGCCGGAAAGATCTACACCCTGCCTGTGGAAAGCATCCATCCCTCGCCGTTTCAGGCCCGGACTGTTTTTGATGAAAAGGAGCTGGCGGGGCTGGCCCAGAGCATCCGGGAAAACGGCCTGCTTCAGCCCATCTCGGTGCGGAAGGTCGAGGGTGGTTACGAGCTGGTGGCAGGGGAGCGGCGGCTCCGCGCCTGCAAGCTGGCCAAGATGGAGACCATCCCGGCCATCCTCTGCGACTGCGGCGACCAGCGGACGGCGGCTCTGGGTCTGCTGGAAAACATCCAGCGGGAAGACCTGAACCCCTTTGAGCAGGCGCAGGGCCTGCGGGATGTGATCGCCCTTTGGGACTGCACCCAGGCCGAGGCGGCCAAGCGGCTGGGCATGGCACAGCCCACCCTTGCCAACAAGCTGCGGCTGCTGCAGCTGACCACCGACCAAAGGCAGTTCGTGTTGGACAATGGCCTGACCGAGCGCCACGCCCGGGCTGTCCTGCGCCTGCCCGAGAACCGGCGGAGCGAAGCTCTTATCACCATTGCCAAGCGGCGGATGAATGCCCGGCAGACCGACCTGTACATTGAACAGCTGCTCAATGCCGCCGCCCCGGGCAGGCACCGCATCTCCATGGTCAAGGATGTGCGCATCTTTGTCAACACCATCGACCATGCCATCCGGCTGATGACGGACAACGGTGTGCCTGCTACGGCCCACAGGGAAGAGCGGGACGGCTATATCGAATACACGGTGCGCATTCCAACCGCAGCCGCGCAAAGATAAAACGCATCGCAATTTTCACAAAAAATGCAATTCCACAGGGTTTTTACGCAAAATAATCAGGAAACAGGTTCAAAAAGCCGCGCTGATGTGCTATACTAGTCTTTAAAGGGGCCTTGCTGGTGGGAAAACAGCGGGGCCCGGCCTCGAATGTTCCACGTGGAACAAATAATTTTCCCGGGAGGAAACAAAGAGCGTGGCTAAAATCGTTGCAATTGCAAACCAAAAAGGCGGCGTGGGCAAGACCACCACGGCCGTGAACCTTTCGTCCTGCGTTGCGGCTCTGGGCAAAAAGACGCTCATCGTCGATCTGGACCCGCAGGGCAATACCACCACCGGTTACGGCATTCCCAAGCGGAGTGTCGATGTGGGTACTTATGAGCTGCTGATCGGTGAGGCGGAGGCAAAGGATGCCATCCGCAAGACCGAGTTCCGCACCGATGTCATCGGTTCCAACACCCGGCTTGCGGGTGCGGGTCTGGAAATGATCGATCTGCCGGGCCGCGAAAGCCGCCTGCGCAAGGCGCTGGCCTCAGTGCAGAAGGATTACGACTTCATCTTTGTGGACTGCCCGCCCAGCCTGGATCTGCTCACCCTGAACGGTCTGTGCGCCTGTGACAGCGTGCTTATCCCTATCCAGTGTGAGTATTACGCACTGGAGGGCCTGTCGGAGCTCATCAGCACCCTCAAGACCATCCGCAAGAAGTACAACCCCTATCTGGACATCGAGGGCGTGGTGTTCACCATGTTCTCCGGGCGGTTCAACCTGACGCTGCAGGTGGTGGATCAGGTCAAAAAGTATTTTGGCACCAAGGTCTACAAGACCACCATCCCGCGCACCATCCGCATCTCGGAAGCGCCCAGCTACGGTCAGCCCATCAATTTCTATGAGCCCAAGGGCAAGGGCAGCGAGGCCTATATGGATCTCGCCATTGAGTTCGTAAAGAACAACCGCCCGCATGAACCGGCACGCCGCCGCACAAAAGGGAACAGTGCCCCCGCCGAGCAGAAAAGCGCACTGGAACAAGTGAAGCGGGGGGAAGCGTAACCTATGGCAAAAAAAAGAGGAGGACTGGGCCGGGGCCTGGAAAGTCTGTTTGAGGACACAGCCCCCAGCTTTGAGTCCGATAACCGGATCGAGACGCTGCCCCTGCGGGAGATCGAGCCGGACCCGGCTCAGCCCCGCAAGACCTTTGATGAGGAAACGCTGGCAGAGCTGGCGGCCAGCATCTCAGAGCACGGTTTGCTGCAGCCCATCGCGGTGCGGCCCCACGGGGTAGACCGCTATCTCATCGTGGCCGGTGAGCGCCGCTGGCGTGCCTGCCGGATGGCGGGCCTGACCGAGGCTCCTGTCGTCGTGAAGGATGTCACGGATGAGCAGGCCATGGAGCTGGCGCTGGTGGAAAACCTTCAGCGCGAGGATCTGGACCCGGTGGAAGAAGCACTGGGCATCCGGGAGCTGATGACCCACTGTGACCTGACCCAGGAGCAGGCCGCCCGCAAACTGGGCAAGAGCCGCAGTGCGCTGGCCAACAGCCTGCGTCTGCTCAACCTGCCCGAAACGGTGCTGGAGCTGCTGAAGAGCGGTTTCCTCACCACGGGCCACGCAAAGGTGGTGTTAGGCCTGCCCACCCCGGAGCTGCAGGAGCAGGCGGCACAGATCATTGCCGACCATGAGCTGAATGTCCGGCAGGCAGAGGCCCTGTGCAAGAAGCTGGCCAAGCCCCCCAAAGAGCCTGTGGAGCCTGTCCCGCGCGGCACCCTGCCTGTGGAGGTGGAGGAGAGCCTGAAGCAGGCGCTGGGCAGTGAGGTCAATGTGGCCTACCACGATGGCAAGGGCAAGCTGACCGTCCATTTCTACTCGGATGAGCAGCTGAAGGCTTTTGCAAACTTATTAGGGCAATATCAGGTTGAGGATTAAACCTCTCCGCCATTGTTGTTGCCCAGTAGGAGAGGCCTTGGCAGCCGATGGAAGCTTTTCGTATACGCCAGAAGCTCCCCTGCTAGGGGAGCTGGCGGGCGCAAGCCCGACTGAGAGGTTGTACGAAGGCAAGCCTGCCCGAGAAGAAAAACATAGCGATCTAAGGCGCACGCCGCCTTTGAACGGCATGGGAAAGGGCCCACCCGCCCCATGCGAACCGAAATAGAGTAAGGAGAGTAAATCATGCTTGATATCAAATTTGTCCGTGACAACCCGGATGCTGTCAAGGAAAACATCAAGAAGAAGTTCCAGGATGCCAAGCTCCCTCTGGTGGATGAAGTCATCGAGAAGGACGCAAAGTACCGCGAGTGCCTGAAGGAAGTTGAGAGCCTGAAGGCTGCCCGCAACAAGCTGAGCAAGGCCAACGGCCCCCTGTTCGGTCAGCTGAAGAAGTGCACCGATGAGGCCCAGAAGGCCCAGCTGCAGGCACAGATCGATGCCAACAACGCCGCCGTCAAGGCCGATGCGGACAAGATGGCAGAGCTGGAAGCCGAGGAAGCCAAGCTGGCTGACCGCATCCAGGAGATCATGTACACCATCCCCCAGATGATCGACCCCAGTGTGCCCATCGGCCCCGATGACACCTACAACGTGGAGGCTCAGCGCTTTGGCGAGCCTGTGGTGCCCGATTTCCCCATCCCGTACCACACCGAGATCATGGAGAGCTTTGACGGCATCGATATGGATGCTGCTGGCCGCGTTGCCGGCAATGGCTTCTACTACCTGCTGGGCAACATTGCCCGCCTGCATGAGGCTGTGCTGGCTTATGCCCGCGACTTTATGATCGACAAGGGCTTCACCTATGTCATTCCTCCCTTTATGATGCACGGCAACGTGGTGCAGGGCGTGATGTCCTTCCCCGAAATGGATGCCATGATGTACAAGATCGAGGGCGAGGATCTGTACCTGATCGGCACCAGTGAGCACACCATGATCGGCCGCTTCATCGACCAGACCCTGGACGAGGCCACTCTGCCCCTGACCCTGACCTCCTACAGCCCCTGCTTCCGCAAGGAGAAGGGCGCACACGGCATCGAGGAGCGCGGCATCTACCGCATCCATCAGTTCGAGAAGCAGGAGATGATCGTGGTCTGCCGCCCCGAGGAGAGCGCCGACTGGTACGAGAAGCTCTGGAAGAACTCCGTGGAGCTGTTCCGCAGCATGGAGATCCCCGTGCGCCAGCTGAACTGCTGCTCCGGCGATCTGGCTGACCTGAAGGTCAAGAGCTGCGATATCGAGGCCTGGAGCCCCCGCCAGCAGAAGTACTTCGAGGTCTGCTCCTGCTCCAACCTGGGCGATGCACAGGCACGCCGCCTGCACATCCGCGTCAAGGGCAAGGACGGCAAGAGCTATCTGGCCCACACCCTGAACAACACCTGCGTGGCTCCTCCGCGTATGCTGATCGCCTTCCTGGAGAATCATCTGCAGGCCGATGGCTCCGTGACCATCCCCAAGGTGCTGCAGCCCTACATGGGCGGCCTGGAAGTTATGGTTCCCACCCACAAGAAGGGCTGAGCCTGAGCTTTTCCACAAAGCACTCATAAAATGTTGAAAACCCCGCCGTCCGCGTGATGCAGACGGCGGGGTTTTGTTGTGTAGAAAAACAAAAAGAAAAAAGCTCCTGATTTTTTCAATCAGAAGCTTTTTGGTGACCCGTACGGGAATCGAACCCATGTTACAGCCGTGAAAGGGCCGTGTCTTAACCGCTTGACCAACGGGCCTCAAAAACACAGAGCTTCGCTAAAACCTCCGACATCCATCATCCACTACTGCGGACGACCGTCCCCCTTATCTTAGCGAAACTCTGTAACGTGGTAGCGGTAACTGGATTTGAACCGGTGACACTTCGGGTATGAACCGAATGCTCTAGCCAACTGAGCTATACCGCCATATTTATTTTGTGCACTTGAACAGTGCTTTATTATTATAGCCAATCGGCCGCGATTTGTCAACAATTATTTCGCAAAAATTCAAAGATTTCTGAAATATCTCCTTCCGTGGCATAAAAAAGACGCTGTAACAGAAAAAACGTTACAGCGTCTTGCGTAAATCATTCCCGATATTTCTCCATCATTTCCTTGAACAGCACTGCCGGAGAGGGCGGCGTGTAGGTAATGGCGTTGGCACCCGCCGCAATGGTGGCGGAAATGCTCTCGCCGGTCTTGCCGCCGCTGGCGATGATGGGCACATCCGGGAACTGCTCCCGGATCTTTGCCACCACCCGGGGCGTGTCGGTGCTGCAGGCCACATTCAGGATGGATGCCCCGGAATCAATGCGGCTCTGGATGTTGGTGTCCTCTTTTGTCACTGTGATGATGACCGGGATGTCCACCACCCGCGAAACCGCCAGCAGGTTCAGGTCAGAGATGGGGGAATTGAGCACCACGCCCATGGCACCCTGGCTCTCCACGTCGCGGGCAAGGTTCAGGGTGCGCACGCCGTGGGTGGTGCCGCCGCCCACACCGCAGAACACCGGGATGTAGGATGCCTTGATGATGGCATCGCTGATGGCCTGCTGGGGCGTGAAAGGATAGACCGCGAACACCGCGTCCGCGTCGCAGTTGCGGATGATGGCAAGGTCGGTGGTGAATACAAAGCTTTTCAGCCGCCGCCCGTTGATGACGATGCCGCTGGCGGCATACACCTCCTGGGGCATTTTCAGGATGTTGTGGCGCAGGCGGCTCTCTACGTTGGGGGAAGTTTTCTTTTCAGCTGCCATGGGCAAGTCCTCCGTTTCTCAATTGTTTCAAATAGGAACTATATTATAGGAAAACAGGGGAGTTTATGCAAGAAACATCCTGTGAACAGTCTGCAAATAAAAATCGACCCTCTCCGTCCGTGCTTCACAGCACCGGAGAGGGTCGTTCCTTTAATGTGTTCTAACGTATTCTAAAATATCCTCAGGCACGCCGGCCAGTGCATCGGCTCCGGCAGCAGTCAGCTCTGCGCGGCCCCGGAAGCCCCACAGCGCCCCCATGGCAGGCAGACCGGCATTGTGCCCGGTCAGGATATCTACATCGCTGTCGCCCACAAACAGGGTGCTGGCAGGGTCTGCGTGCAGGTCCTGCATCAGGCTGTAAACACCGGTGGGGTCGGGCTTGGTGGGCACGCCCGGGCGGCTGCCCCGCACCAGAACAAACCGACCTGCCCCGAAATAATGCTCGATGATCTTGCCGCACAGCGGGTCAGCCTTGTTGGAGAACACCGCGCACTGCACGCCTGCGGTGTTCAGCGCGTCAATGAGGGCAGCAATGCCCGGGTAAGGCGCGGTCTTGTCCTCCTTGTGGGCATCGTACCGGGCGGTAAACTCCGCCAGCGTAGCGGCCAGCTGCTCCGGTGTGCGGGCACCGGCGGGCGAAAACCGCTCCACGAGCTTCGGGATGCCGTTGCCCACCATGTGCTTGAACTGCTCCACCGTAAACTCCGGCCACCCATGCTGTGCACACACCCAGTTGCCTGCATCAGCCAGGTCGTCGATGGTGTTCAGCAAAGTGCCGTCTAAATCAAATAATACCGTATGAATCATAACAATTTTACTTCTCCTAAGAACAAATAGCTTTATCTTTATGCCAAGGGCTCCCCCTATTGGGGGAGCTGTCGCCAATCGGCGGCTGAGAGGTTTAATTCGTTTCCATAAATCTGAAAAATTTCTCCGCATCCCGCAGCGGCACGCTCCTCACCTTGAGTTTTACCCAGCCGGGAAAGGTCAGGGTCAGGTTGGTGCGGCCAACGCTGGCAGCCCAGGGGCTTTGTGCTGCGGTCAGGCAGACATCCGGGTGAAACACACAGATGCAGTGCAGGTAGAGCCCCTGCTGCCGCCGCAGTGTCATGCGGCCCTCCCGCAGCCAGAGGCCCTCCCGCCGGTAGCCGACCGCGGCTCCGGCCAGCAGTGCCCCAAAGAAGAGCGTGGGGATGAGCAGGGTCACGGTCAGCTGGGGCAGCACTGTGGCCGAGACCAGCGTCAGCAGGAGGCAGAGGGCAAAGGGAATGCCTGCCGGTGCAAAAAAGATGAGACTGCGCTGCTCGGTGCGGGCCAGCAGGTCGGGCGGCATCCGGAACTCCGGCAGCAGCTCCCGGAACAATGCCTCCTCGCCGCTGCGGTAGACGAACAGCGGCAGCTCGGGGGAGCAGCCGCCCGCCGTTACAAAGACCGGCCAGCGTTTCATCAGCCGGGCGGCGGGGGAGATACGGACATCTGCAAAGCTGATCTCGCTTGTCCGCACCCGGCACTCGAAGTGCTCCAGCCAGCCGCCCCGGCTGCCGATCTGGTCGGCCGTGTGCCAGACAGTGTAGTGCACGGTCTGGGCAAAGCTGCGCATCAGGCTGGCCCCCAGCAGAAAGCCTGCAGCCGCCAGCAGCCATGCCGCGCCTGCAGGGAACCACCGCGCCGCGAATCGGGCCAGAAAGCTCACCTGGATCTGGGCAAAAACGGCAGGGTTCCAGTCAGGAACATCCCGGGTCTGGCGCACGGCCAGCACGAACAGGGCCAGCGTGGAGAGGCCGTTGGCCCCCAGAAAGCCCAGCGCCGCCCGTTCTCCTCCGGCGGGCCGGTGCAGGGTAGGATTTACCAGAGGCATCAGCTGGTCTGCCACCGCCTCGGCATCGGCTTTGGGCAGGCAGACCGAAAGGGTGTGCTTTTGCGCCGCGCCCACCGGGTAAAGGGTCAGGCGGCTTGCCCCGGCCATCCGGTAGAGCAGGGGCCGGTCGATGGTCAATGCCGCCAGCATCTCGCCCCGCAGGGCACGATCCAGCCGGATGCCCAGCCGCCAGTGCAGATGAAAGACTCCGGTGTTGTCCAGGCTCCAGCTGCTCACATGCAGGATGCCCCAGCTCACGGCGCAGAGTAAAAGGAACAGCAGCGCATCCTGCCGCAGCGCCGTGTGCAGAGCTGTCCAGTTCCGCTCAAACAGCACCTGAACCAGCGGCAGCAGATAGACCACCAGCGTCTTGCGCAGAAACCGCAGAACGGTAAAGGGGTGCAGGCGGCGTTCATTCATCGGATCTCCTCCGCAAGGGCATGGGTGAGGGCAGCGGCCTGCTCTGCCGGGACCGCCGGTAAAATAAGCCGCGTGCCCGGTGCCGTGATGACGACCACCGATACCCCTGCCAGCCGGAGCAGCGGCGTGCGCAGCCGGAACAGCCCTGTTACGGCCCTGCGCCGGATTGCCCGCCGCAGCGGGAAGACGATGCCGGAGTACACCGTCAGGGTCTCCGCGCCCAGCGTGGCGGCATAGCTGCAGGCGCGCTGGTACACCACCGCCACCAGTGCGGCCCAGAGCAGGCAGAACACCATCCCGGCGGGCAGGCTCTGCCAGAACACAAAGGGGGCCGCCAACAGGCCCGGGATGGCGGCCCAGCAGCAAAGCACAGCCCGGCCCCGGGGCGGGATGATGAGCGCCGTGCGGCGCAGCTCCCGCTCCGTCACTTGCTGTTCAGCTCCCAGGCATCGGTCAGCAGGTGCAGGGTATCGTCCTGCGTCAGCACCAGGATGCGGTCCCAGGGCAGCAGAACGGTGTTGCCGTGGGGGATGATGAACTCGGTGTCGCGGGTGATGCTGACCAGAATGGCATCACCGGGAATGGGCACATCCATGATGGCCTTGCCCGCAAACTTGAAGTTCTCGGGCAGCAGGATCTCGTTCAGGCTGGCCGTGCCGCCGCCCAGGCTGAGCAGCTGGCGGATGGTATCCGTCTCGATCTCCCGCTCCAGAATGTGGCTCAGGTTGTCGGTGCCGCAGACCACGGTGTCCACGCCTAAGGTGTGCAGCAGCTCCCGGTTCTTGGGGTTGGAGGCCCGGGCCACGGTGCGGTCCACGCCGAACTCCCGCTTGGCGATCTGGCAGGCCACGAGGTTGTCCTCGTCCGAGCCGGTCACGGCCACAAAGGCGTTGCAGCTGCTAACATCGGCGGTGCGCAGGGTGTCCACGCTGATGGAATCGCCGCAGATCACGGGGATGTCCAGCGAATCTGCCAGCATCCGGCACTGGGCCTCGATGGGTTCAATGATGACCACCGAATGGTGGTTCGTCAGCAGGCTTTGGGCTAGATACCGCCCAACACGCCCGCCGCCTGCAATACAAACTTTCATATTGATACCTCACATTACTTTGGGTAAAACTAATTTGGGATAAAACCTCACTTCGCCAGCGCACGGAACACGGCCTGTTCTGTCAGGATGGTGGGGCAGATCGTGTCCAGCTCGTAGGTCTTGTGGTAGAGCACCTGCAAATGCGGGTCAGAGACGCGGCAGATGACCTTTTCGCGCCGGAAGATGTTCTTTGCGATCTGTGCAGCCATCAGGTTCACGGAGTCATCCTCGCACACAGCGGCCACCGCGTCGCAGTTCTCCACGCCGCCCTGCTTGAGGATGTCGGGGTCGGTGGGGTCGCCCACAAGGGCTGTGCCGCCAAAGGAGTAATCATCAAAGCTGTCCAGCCGCTTGAGCTGCTCGGGGTCCTTTTCGATCAGGGAAATATCATGGCCGATGCGTTCAAGATCCCGCACCAGTGCCGCGCCCACCTGGTCGCAGCCGATCACCAGAATATTCATGGATGTCACCTCATTGTTCAAAATCTGTTGTTGTCTGGCCCGGCATTCCGCGTCAGAAGGAAACACAGGGAAAAACGTTGTGTCCAGTATAGCATATTTCCCGCGGCAGATAAATACAGAAAAAGCAGACAGCGCTCCTATATAAAATTTGTGATTTTTCGTGCGCAGGCTCTCAGAATATGATATACTGGAAAGCGAACCCAATCTGAATGTGTGCAGAGCGCCTGTGCCGCTTTGCAGGGAGGAGAACCCATGTTTCTTGAAATACTGAAAGCCATCCTGATGGGCATTGTGGAGGGCATCACCGAGTGGCTGCCCATCTCGTCCACCGGCCACATGATCCTGGTGGAGCAGGTGGTCAAGTTCAACGCCAGCGAGGAGTTTATGTCCATGTTCCGCGTAGTCATCCAGCTGGGTGCCATTCTGGCTGTGGTGGTGCTGTTCTGGAATAAGCTCTGGCCCTTCGGCCTGCGCCATGGCCGCGTCTGCTCCAAGCCTGCCGTCTGGCAGCTCTGGTTCAAGGTAGTGGCCGCCACCATCCCGGTGCTCATCATCAGCCCGCTGGACGACTGGTTTGAGACCCGCTTCTACAATTACATTACAGTCGCCGCCATGCTGATCCTGTATGGTGTCCTCTTCATCCTTGTGGAGAACCGCCGCACCGCCCCGCATGTCACCCGGCTGGAACAGATCACCTACCGCGAAGCCTTCATCGTTGGCGTGTGGCAGATGCTGGCCATCATCCCCGGCACCTCCCGCTCCGGTGCCACCATCGTGGGCGGCCTGCTGCTGGGTCTGTCCCGTGCCTGCGTGGCCGAGTTCACCTTCTTCCTCGCCATCCCGGTTATGGCGGGCGCGTCCCTGCTCAAGGTGGTCAAGTTCGTCCTCTCCGGCGCTGCGATGACCGGCACCGAGATCGCTGTCCTCGTGGTGGGCTGCGTGGTCGCCTTTGTGGTCAGCCTTGCCGCTATCCGCTTCCTGATGGATTACGTCAAGCGCCATAACTTCAAGTTCTTCGGCCTCTACCGCATCGTGCTGGGCCTAATCGTCCTGGCTGTGGCCGCTATCACCGCCATTGCGTAAATCCCTCCCAACCCCCCAGCCGCCCGCACGGGCGGCTTTTTTGCGTTACGGGGCAATTGCACCGGCCCCGGCCTTGTGTTATACTGGAGCCATAAAGAGAGAACCCGGCGGCGGGAGAGTGCCGCGCCTGAAATTGTCAAAAACGGAGGAGATCCCTATGGAAGCATCGACTGTATATTACACCGACTTCCGGTGTCCTGTGGGCACCAGCCTGACCGAAAAGCTGCGCCGCCTGTGCATTGCGGCAGGCATCAAGAGCATTGATATGGATGGCAAGTTCGTGGCCATCAAGATGCACTTTGGCGAGCTGGGCAACCTGGCTTTCCTGCGCCCGAACTACGCCAAGGTGGTGGCAGACCTGTGCAAGGAGCAGGGGGGCCAGCCCTTCCTGACCGACTGCAACACGCTGTACCCGGGTAGCCGTAAGAACGCGCTGGAGCACCTGAGCTGCGCGCAGGAAAACGGCTTCTGGCCCATGACCACTGGCTGCCAGATCATCATTGGCGACGGCCTGCGCGGCACCGATGAGCTTGAGGTGCCCGTGCCCAACGGCGAATACTGCAAGACCGCCAAGATCGGCCGCGCCATTATGGATGCCGACATCTTCATCAGTCTGACCCACTTCAAGGGCCACGAAGCGACCGGCTTCGGCGGAGCCATCAAGAACATCGGCATGGGCTGCGGTTCCCGTGCGGGCAAGATGGAGCAGCACTCCTCCGGTAAGCCCGCCGTGCAGGAGGAGCTCTGCCGCGGCTGCCACCGCTGCGCCAAGGAGTGCGGCTCCGACGCCATCCGCTACAATGAGAACAATAAGGCGGTCATTGATTACGAAAAGTGCAAGGGTTGCGGCCGCTGCATCGGTGCCTGCAACTTCGATGCCATCTATTCCATCGACAGCAGCGCCAACGAGGAGCTGGACCGCAAGATGGCAGAGTATGCCGCTGCCGTCTGTGCAGACCGCCCCTGCTTCCACATCAGCCTGGTGCAGGACATCAGCCCCAACTGTGACTGCCACGGCGAGAACGATGCCCCCATCCTGCCGGATATCGGCATGTTCGCCTCCTTTGACCCCGTGGCGCTGGATCAGGCCTGTGCCGATGCCTGCCTGAACGCACAGCCCCTGCCCAACAGTCAGCTGGGCCAGAACCTTGCAAAGCCCGGCTGGAACTGCCACCACGACAACTTCAAGGATTCCAACCCCAATGTCGAGTGGAAGGCAACGCTGGAGCAGGCCGAAAAGATCGGCATGGGCACCCGCCAGTACACCCTGAAGAAGATCTGAACATAAAAATAAGCCCGACAACGTCGGGCTTATTTTTATGTCTCTTGCATTCAGGGGCAGACGGAACGATCAATACTCGCTGGAAGCCGGGACCAGTACGTCAATGACATCGGCCAGGGCTTTCCAGTTTTCCTCGGAACAGCCGGGCAGCTCTTTGACATCCAGACCGGCATCCTCAATGCGGCCGGTCATGCTGTCCTTGTCGGTCAGCAGGGCCTCAGCATCGGCCTTGATGAGCGGCCAGGCATCGGCAAAGCTCTGCTGGTCATCGGCGCTCAGGCTGTCGAACCACTGGGTATAGGCATCTTTGATGTCGCTGACCGGCTGGATGCTCATGTTGCAGCCATCGGCCCATTTCAGCAGGGAAGCCGCCGCGATGACGGATTTCAGCGAGCAGCCGGACACGCCGGGGCCCCAGCCGAGGCAGGGGGCAAAGGCATCGTCCGGGTCAGAGAGGGAGAACAGGGAGTTCTCGCCTGCGTCCAGCGGGCCCACCTTGCCAGTGTCGGCGGTCACGGTGGAAGAGGGGATGCTCTCGCTTGCAGAAGCGGAAGAGCCGGAAGCGGCAGTACTGCCGGAAGAGGTGCTGCAGCCTGCCAGCACGCCGCACAGCAGGGCGGCGCAGACCAGCAGGGAAAGAATACGCTTGCGAATCATAGGAAAGCCTCCTTTTATCGTGTTCCGGCCCATCTGCCGGAGAAACTGCTCTGGTACATTTCTAGTATACTGTTCTGCCGGGCTGTTGTCAATCGGCGTGCGCAGGACGATTTTTCACCCCGGCTGTGCAAACTATACAAACTTTTGTCCTTTTTTTCTCAGTCGGGCGGGATTGACATTTTTTGCGCTGGCGCGTATAATTCTGCCATGGTCAAACTGGGAGAAACGGGTGAAGAACCGGGAAAAGGGGGAGAAACGGATGCAGAAATTTCTGCGGCGGCTGGAACGCTTTTCACAGTCGCTGCTGTCGCCGCTGTCTTATCTTTCGGCGGCGGGCCTGCTGCTGGTGCTGGGGGCGCTGCTCACCAGCAAGCCCTTGTGTCAGGCGCTGCCGGTGCTGCAGTGGGCTCCGCTGCAGCTGATGGGGCAGCTGCTTTACAACGGGATGATGGTGCTCATCAACAACCTCAGCGTCATTCTCTGCGTGGGGGTGGCAGCCGTGCGCGCCAAAACCGAAAAGCAGGATGCCGCCCTGCTGGCGCTGATGGCCTACCTGGTGTTCCTCACAGCCAACCACACCGCGCTGGAAGCGCTGGGACTGCTTGCCCAGCCGAACGGGATGACCGGCCTTGCGGGCACGGGCCAGACCACCATTCTGGGCATTCAGGTGGTGGACACCGGCGTGGCAAGCGGCATCGTGCTGGGCTTTGCGGCGGCGTGGCTCTTCAACCGCACCTGCGAAAAGCAGTTTTATGGCATGATCACCCAGCTCTATTCGGGCCTGCGGTGGTCGTTTTTGTGGCTGTCGGCGCTGGCGGTGGCACTGGGGCTGGGGTTCTGCTTCGTCTGCCCGCCGCTGCAGCGGGCGGTCAGCGCCCTCACGGGCTGGATCGCGGCTTCAGGGAACGCGGGTGTGTTCCTTTACGGCTTTCTGGAACGGCTGCTCATCCCCACCGGCCTGCATCACCTCATCTATATGCCCTTCCAGTTCTCCTCGCTGGGCGGCAGCCTGACCGTAGGCTCTGTGACCTACACGGGCGCTTACGCCGTCTGCATGACCGAGTACACCATGGGCCTGCCCCTCTCAGACGGCATCGTCTGGATGTACACCGGCTTCACCAAGACCTTTGGCTATCTGGGCATTGCAGCGGCTTTCATCTTCACGGCCCGCAGGGAGAACCGTGCCCGTACCGCCGCCGCTATGATTCCGCTGGCGGTCACGGCCTCGGTGGCCTCCATCACCGAACCCATTGATTTTCTGTTCTGCTTCGTTTCGCCCCTGCTCTGGGTGGCCCATGCGGTCATTACGGGCGGCTTTATGGTGCTGCTCCATGTCCTGCACGTCCGGGCCTTTACCTCCAACCTGCTGGGGTCGCTGGTGTTCAACCTGAGCGCCGGGGAGCAGCTGCAGAACATGCCGCTGCTCTATCTGCTGGGCTTTGCGGAGATCCTGACCTACTTTGCCGTGTTCAGCATCCTCATCAAAGTAAAGAATCTGCCCACCCCGGGCCGGGAAGCAGCCCTTTCCACAGACCAGTCCCCGTACGCCGACCCGCAGGAGGTGTGCCGGTTCATCGCCGCGCTGGGTGGGCCGGAGAACATCGCCCAGCTGGGAAACTGCTTCACCCGCCTCCGGCTTACGGTGCGGGATGCCTCGCTGCTGGATATGGGGGCTCTGCTCTCCCTGCCCCATAAGGGCCTTGTGGGGCAGGGCACCCGGGTTCAGCTGGTCTGCGGCCTGCACGCCGCCCAGCTCCGCCACGCGCTTGAACAGCAGCTTGCCGAGATGGCCCCGGTGTGATTGCTTTTTGATAAGAGAAACGGTATAATTGTGGCGAAACCTCTCAGTCGTCTGCGGCGACAGCTCCTCTAACAGGGGAGCCAAGAAAGGCCCCTGCCTCTCCTATTAGGCAACAACCGCCGCCAGTGGCGGATGAAGGGAGTTGTTGTTGGGGCAGCGGCCAACAAGGCACAAGTGCAATACTTTGCACGAAGTGAATGTTGGGAGCCGCAACCCGGACAAGTGGCATTGCGAAGCAATGACGGAGAGGTTTAGCAGCGGATAACCTGAAAATAAAGGAGAACATAAAATGCAGAATAACACCTTTTCCGTCGAAGGTCTCTTCGATTTTCTGAACGCCGGTGTCAGCGCCTTCCACTCCACGGCTGCGGCTGTGAAGCTCCTGGAGGAAAACGGCTACCAGAACTGCCCCGAGAGCGCAGCCTGGGAGCTGGTGCCCGGCGGCAGATATTACACCACCCGCAACGGCTCTGCCGTGCTGGCATGGCGGATGCCCAAGGGTGAGCTGACCGGCTGGCATGTCACCGCCAGCCACAGCGATTCTCCCACCTGGCGCATCAAGCAGCTGGATGGCGGCAAGGACACGGTCTTTGCCAAGGCGGAGACCGAGGGCTACGGCGGCATGATCATGCCCACTTGGCTGGACCGTCCCCTGAGCGTGGCGGGCCGCATTCTGGTCCGCACGGAGAACGGCATCCGGAGCCTGCTGGTCCACCCCGACCGGGCGCTGGCTGTCATCCCCAACCTCTGCATCCACTTCAGCCATGACCTGAACAACGGCATGAAGTACAACCCTCAGGTGGATCTGCAGCCCATCTTTGGTGAGGCAGGCTCCACCCTGCGGGACGCTCTGGCTGAGGAAGCCGGGGTCAAGGCTGAGGACATCGTGGACGCTGACCTGGTGCTCTGCACCCGTGAAAAGGCCGAGCGCGTGGGCCTGAAGGGCGAATACTTCATGTCCGGCCGCATCGATGATCTGGAATGCGCCTACACCACCCTGTGGGGCTTCCTGCAGGGCCGCGGCGAGGAGGAAGGCCGGGGCGATATGTGGGTCATGTTCGACAACGAGGAGGTGGGCTCCTCCAGCCGGCAGGGCGCACAGGGCACCCTGATGGCCAACGTGCTGGCCCGCATTGAGGAAAAGCTGGGGGTCACCCGGGAGCAGAGCATTCGTGCCTGCACCAACAGCCTGCTGCTGAGCGCCGACAATGGCCACGCCACCCACCCCACCCCCCCCAAAAAGAGCGATCCCGCCAATGTGGCGGTCATGGGCGGCGGTGTGCTGCTGAAGTACAATGCCCGCCAGACCTACACCACCAGCGGCTTTACCGGCGCTGCCTTTGCTGAGATCTGCAAAAAGGCCGGTGTGCCGGTGCAGGTGGCCGCAAACCGCGCGGATGTTCCCGGCGGCTCCACGCTGGGCAACCTGCTGGGCCACCAGATCCTGATCCCCATGGTGGATATCGGTCTGGCACAGCTGGCCATGCATTCCGCAATGGAGACCGCCAGCTGCAAGGATGCCGAGTACATGGCAAAGGCTGTGGCCGAGTTCTATAACACGCCCGTCTCCCAGCCTGTGGACGGCGAGTGGAAGCTGGGCCTGTGAGCGCTGTGACCGGGCGCTTTGCCCCCAGCCCCAGCGGGCGGCTGCATCTGGGCAATCTGGCCTGCAGCCTGCTGGCCTGGCTCAGCGCCAGAAGTCAGGGCGGGCGCATCGTTCTGCGCATTGAGGATCTGGATGCCGAGCGCTGCCCCCGCAAATATGCCGACGCACTGGAAGAGGACCTGCGCTGGCTGGGCCTTGTCTGGGACGAGGGCGGCAGCAGCGGCGGCCCCAACGGCCCCTATTACCAGAGCGAGTGCGCCGCCATCTACACCGAGAGCTATAACAAACTGGAAGCACAGGGCCTTGTGTACCCCTGTTTCTGCTCCCGTGCCCAGCTTCATGCCGCCAGCGCACCCCACACCTCCGACGGCAATGTGATCTATCCCGGCACCTGCCGGGGCCTGACGGCGGAGCAGATCGCCGAAAAGCGCAAAAAGAAAGCCCCGGCCTATCGTCTCATGGTGCCCGACGAGGACATCACCTTCACCGATGGCTGTATGGGCCCCCACACCGAGAACCTGCTCCACGACTGTGGCGATTTCTACCTCCGCCGTGCCGATGGCGTGTTTGCCTACCAGCTGGCCGTGGTGGTGGACGATGCCCGGATGGGGGTCACGGAGGTGGTGCGGGGCGCGGACCTGCTCTCTTCCACCGCCCGGCAGCTTTATCTTTACCGTCTGCTGGGCCTGCCCGCCCCAAAGTTTGCCCATTGCCCGCTCCTGCTGGCTCCCGATGGCCGCCGCCTGTCCAAACGGGACGGGGACCAGAGCCTGGAAAATCTGCGGGCAAAGTATACGGCGCAGGAGATCGTAGGCAGGCTTGCCTTTGCCTATGGTCTCCAACCTGAACCGGCTCCCCGCACCCCGGAAAGTCTCATTGCAGACTTTTCCTGGGACAAGGTGCCAAAGCAGGATATCTGCCTGCCGGAAGGTCTGTTTTAAGCAAAACCACAATCTTTCACTGGAAACGGTAAAGATTGTGGTTTGTTATTTACAAAATAATACTCTTATGGTAGACTATAAATAGTGAAAATCACAACAAAGATTGGAGGAAGTAAAATGAAAAAGATGTTAGCTGGTCTATTGGTGGTATTGACACTTGTGTGTGCGATGCCGCTTGGTGCATTTGCTGCTGAGCCAGAAGATGAAGGAGTGCAGCCGCTTTTTTTCCCTGAGTGTCCGAAATGTGGTGGCGTACTTAATATTGAAAGAACATGGACGGAATACACATATTATTACACAACTATATGGGTATATGTGGTATGCGAAAATGGCGACTATTCGAGTAATGAAGTAATGTCTCAAATTCCCAATCAGACAACTCGTAAAAAGAATGATAATGAGAACGAGAGTGTTACGCAAATAGACTAAAACAGAAAGGAGCCTGTTATGCGTAAAATGTTAAAAGCGTCGAGTTTGTTGATCTGTGCAATGCTTTTGTTCAGCGCATGTGCAGGTTCTTTGAATCTGAGACCGGGACCTTTCCGTTCGGAAATGCAGGATGTATTCGTTCAGCAGACGACACTTACGGTTCCGGCCAGTCACGCCGAGCATGGGGAGGACTATGTCATTGAGTGGCAGGACCCCGTGATGGAAAAACACGTCCGGAAGTGGCTCGACCGTCCGGAGGGGGATATCTATCACAGCGATGTCTGGGACTATCAGCGGGTCACAATAAAATCCGGAACCGGCGTGGAGGATCTCCTCATCAAAGATGCACCGGACGGGGAAGACATTGGGGGAACCGTTAATGGCAATGATCAGCTGGAAGCCTGTGCGGTCAGAATAGAAGGAACGTATGATCCGGTGACCTCTCTGGCAGACCTGCGGCATTTTGACAGCTTGCAGGTATTGTCGGTCAATAATAAAAATGGTGCCCCACCCATTACCGACCTGACCGGTCTGGAAGAATGCAAAAATCTGATGCTTTTGAGTGTGCCCAGTGTGGAGAGCAGTGCATTCCCGACCTTTGCAAAGCTGGATTCCGTGGTAGAGCTGAAGTATGGCAGTGACGGGATCCGGGCGGATTCCAATGTCTCCGACCTTTCGGCGCTGGCGCAGATGAAGTCGCTGAAGATGCTGTGGATCACCGGCAGTGAGGTCGATCTGACCCAGCTGGCCGGAGCTGACTTGCGGGTCCTGAGACTGGACGTGACCCGGATCGGTTCGCTGGAACCGCTGAAGCAGATGGAAAATCTGAGCTTTCTGCAGCTGTGCCAAGGGCCGGAGATCGACAGCTTTGCCCCGCTGGCGGAGAGCAGTGTGCAGTATCTGAGTATGTCTCTCTCTCAGGGTGCACAGGAAGCCTACAAGGACATGGATTATACTCCCCTGACCCAGATGCCGCAGCTGATCTGGCTGGATCTGACCAACAACATCACGTTTGATACGGAAACCTGCAAAAAACTGCTGGCAAACGATACGGCCCTGAAATATCTGAAAATTTCCTATACATCAGCGGCCAAAGATGCCGAAGAGCTGGATACAGCGCACCTGAAAGAGTTCACTGCTCCGGCTCCGTAATGCCCCAAAATGCAAAAACGCCTCTGTCGGCCGACAGAGGCGTTTTTTCTATGTGGATTCACAGCCGCTGCAAGGCTCTTGCGTCGCTGCGTTCCAGTGCGGTCATGCCGGTATCCAGCGCCATGGCCAGCAGGATGCCCAGCAATACATCAATGCAGCTGTGCTGCTTGAGCAGGACCGTGGACGCAATGATGGAGACGCAGAGCACGGCGGAAGCGGGCCGCATCCAGCGGCGGCCCGGCGTTTCAAAGATGCGGCTGCGGTAATAGGCCATCATCAGGGTGACGGAGTTGAACACATGGATGGAGGGGCAGACATTGAGGGGCGTGTCGGTGGCATAGAGCATCCGCACGGCCTGAGCAAAGAGGTCGCTGCCGTACACCCGGTAGGGCCGCAGGTCCAGCCCGGTGGGCAGGATGACATAGCAGGCCAGCGCAATGGTCATGCCCGCAAACAGAGGCAGGCAGAGCCGCCAGAAGTCGGCCCGGGGCGCTTTCCACAGCAGGTAGAACAGGGTGAACGGGATCCACAAAAACCACGCAAAGTAGGGCACGATGGCATATTTGCAAAAGGGGATCAGGTCGTCCAGATGGCAGTGCACCAGAACATCGGGCACGGCAATATGGACTTCGAGCCAATGGAACGCCGAAAGGTAAAACAGGAGATAAAACGCCATGAACGAAACGGGATGGCGGGAAAACCAGTTGCGCATGGAACACACTTCCTTTTCTGGAATGGGGGCCGCAGCCCCGCCTAAAGTTCTTTGCAGCGTATGATTATACCGCGCAAAGACGAAGAAAACAAGACAAAAAGCTGACAAAATCGTGAACACATCCGCGCGGAATTTGGTATGCTTTGGGGAAGCGGATGCAGGGGAGAGAAGCTTCTGCCTATTGATACGAGACAGGATGCGGGTTTCCTGCACAAAAAAGGCCCTCCCCGCCAAAACTGCAATGGCGGAGAGGGCCGGATATACGGAAACTTAGATCACCTTTTGTTCCATCCACCTGCCGCGGACAAAGCGGACGCAGAAGAACAGCGAGCGCATGGCCCAATCCAGGAACATGCCCATCCAGATGAACAGCAGGCCGCAGTGGAACTTGAGCACCATCAGGTAGCAGAAGGCCACCCGGAACACCCACATGGAGATGACGCTGACCGTCATGGTAAAGGCGGCATCTCCGGCGGCGCGCAGGATGTTGGGCAGGGTGAAGCTGGAGGGCCACAGGATCAGCGATACAGCGTTGAACCAGACCATCAGCTCCAGTGCCATGCCGTAGGCCTCCGGCGAGAGGTTGAACCAGGAGAGCGCCAGCTTGTTCAGGAAGAACAGGCCGGAAAGGTTCATCACCCAGTCCCCGGCGTAGGCGGTCAGGAGCAGCAGGCGGGAATAGCGCTTGGCCTGCACCTTTTCCCCGGCACCCAGACACTGGCCCACAACGGTCAGCGCGCCGATGCCCACAGCGGAGGCGGGCACGTTCAGGAAGCTGGAGATGTTGCCTGCCACGGCGTTTGCGGCAATGGCGGCGGTGCCCAGCGTGCTGGTCAGGCTGGAGACCGACAGCTTGCCGATCTGGAACATGCCGTTCTCGATGCCGGCGGGAATGCCGACTTTCAGGATGCGCTTGATGAGGTCGAGGTCGGGCTTCAGGTCGGTGAGGTGGTCGATGCGCAGCGCACAGTCCGGCTTCTGCAGCAGGAACATCACGGTGAAGCAGGCGATCATCCGGCTCACGAGGCTGGCGGTGGCCGCACCCATCACGCCCATGCCGAACCCGTAGATCAGGATGGCGTTGCCGCCAATGTTCACCACGTTCATCACCAGGCTGGAAAGCATACTGATCTTGCTGTTGCCCTGGGCGCGGAACAGGGCCGCACCGGCGTTGTACACGCCGATAAAGGGATAGCTCAGGGCTGAGAGCAGGAAATAGGTCTCAGCGTAGCGCATCACATCCGCGTCAATGGAGCCGAAGATGCCCCGCAGGATGGCATGCCGCCCCACCGCCACGATGACGGCGGTGACCACGCTGAGCGAGATCATAATGAACATGATCTGTGCGGCGCTGGCCTTGGCCCGTTTGGGCTCCCGGTGGCCGATGTACTGGCTGGCGACAACCGCGCCGCCGGTGGCCAGTGCGCTGAGCAGCTGGATCATCAGCACGTTGAAGGAGTCCACCAGGCTCACGCCCGAAACGGCGGCTTCGCCCACCGAGGAGACCATCAGGGTGTCCGCCAGACCGATGGAGATGCTGAGGGCCTGCTCTGCCACCAGCGGCAGGAAAAGTGAAATGAGCTGTTGACGGTTGAACAGCGGTCTTGATGTGGTCGGTGCGTCTGTCATGGTGTCCTCCCTTGGCGCGTGGATTCAAACACACCCATGATAGCGCGGAATGACGTGAAAATCAAGATGTTGTATCCAACAAACCTGAAAATCAGGCAAACTCTTTGCTGGGGGTCAGGCTGGTGCCGTAATAAACGATATAGTCGTAGGGGACCTGGGGGTTGTATGCGGCCAGATCGCCGTACTTGGCCAGAATGTCATCTCGGTGTCGGGCGCGATCCGCAGGCCGCCCACCTCGATGTCGTGGTCCGAAACGTTCCGCACCGAGAGGAAGGAGTGGCCGCTGGAATTGATGGAGGCATCGCCCCGATCCTCGGCCCGGGCGTAGATGCGCAGCAGGGCCACGGCACCCTCGGCGGGTTCTGCACCGTAGGCCTGCACGGCAGATCTATGGTCGGCCTGTTCAAAATCGTAGGGGCCGCCGGTGCTGGTGGTGAAACCGACGATGTTGCGGATCTGATCCTCAAGGGGGCTTACATCGGTGATGACACGTTCGTCCTGGGGGGCGGGCGTGGCGGCGGGAGCCTCGGCCAGCGCGGCGGTGCTGCCGGACACGCACAGGGCCAGTGTCAGGCAGAGGGAAAGGGCGCGGAACAGCTTTTTCATGGGGTGACCTCCAAAGAGAAAAAAATTCAGGTCAAGAATAGACGATTTTTGGGGCGCTGTCAAGAAAAAGATGTCTGCCGCCTTTACCCCCGGGGCCGGTTGTGTTAAAATGTAGCTGGCAGCCGTGCCCGGTGGTTTGGGGTATGGGGCCGATCGGAAGGTAAATGAATCTGACCCAGAGAGGGGAACAACCTATGCCAAAAGAAGCACACAAGGTCGTGGTCATCGGGCACCGCAACCCCGATACCGATTCCATCTGCTCCGCCATTGCCTATGCGGAGCTCAAAAACCGCACCAGCACGCTGGTCTGTGAGCCGCGCCGTGCCGGTAAAATGAATCAGGAGACCGAGTTCGTCCTGAAAAAGTTCGGTGTCACGCCGCCCCGGATGTGCACCGACGTGAACCCCAAGATCCGGGACGTGGATTACCGCGAGATGCCGGGCATCCCGGGCTCCACCAGCCTGCGCCGCGCATGGAAGATCATGCGCGACCAGCAGATCGACACCCTGTCCATCACCAGCGCGGACAACGAGCTGGAGGGCATCATCACCGTGAAGGATCTTGCCACCGCCAACATGGACGTGTTCGATACCGCAGTGCTGGCCAAGAGCCGTACCTCTTATAAGAACATCCTTGAAACGCTGAACGGCACCATGGTGGTGGGCAATGCCGACGCGGTCTGCACCACCGGCCACATCAAGATCGGCACCGCCACCCCCGAGATGCTGGAAAGCAGCGTGGAAAAGGGGGATATCGTCATTCTGAGCAACCGGTACGAAAGCCAGCTCTGCGCCATTGAAAAGGAAGCCTCCCTGCTCATCATCTGCAATGGGGCCAAGGTGGGCCGCACCATCCAGCGCATTGCCGATGAGACCGGCGTTGCCATTATGACCACCCCCGTGGATACCTACGCGGCGGGCAAGCTCATCAGCCAGTGCGCCCCCATCTCCTATTATATGACCCGGGACAACATCCTCAAATTCACCCTCGTCACCCCCGTGGCCGATGTGCTGCGGGTGATGGCAAAGGTGCGCCACCGCTATTTCCCCATCCTCGATGAGGAAGGCAAATACTGCGGTATGGTCAGCCGCCGCAACGTCATTGCCCTGCGCAAGCGGCGCATCATTCTGGTGGACCACAACGAGGCCACCCAGGCCGTGGAGGGCTTTGATCAGGCCGAGATCCTGGAGATCATCGACCACCACCGCATCGGCAGTCTGGAGACCAGCGGCCCGGTCTACTTCCGCAACCAGCCCGTGGGCTGCACCGCCACCATCATCACCCAGATGTACGATGAAAACGGTGTGGACATCCCGCCCCAGATCGCGGGCCTGCTGCTGGCGGCTATCCTTTCGGATACGCTGGCCTTCCGCAGCCCCACCTGCACCCCCGTGGATGAAAACACTGCCAAACGTCTGGCCAAGATCGCAGGCGTGGACATTGAGGAGTTTTCCACCGAAATGTTCGAGGCCGGTGAAAAACTGGACGGCAAGACCCCAGAAGAGGTCTTTTTGCAGGACTTCAAGGTGTTCATGTGCGGCGATATCCGCTTTGGCGTGGCGCAGGGCAGCTACATGACCCGCAAAAACCTGCAGGCCGCCCAGGCGCTGCTCCAGCCCTATCTGGAGGAGGCCCGCAACAAGCAGAACGTGGAGGACCTCTATATGCTGCTGACCGATGTGCCCAAGGAGGAGAGCGTGGTCATCTGCACCGGGCGCTACGCCGCCGAGGTGCTGAGCAATGGCTTTGAGAGCCGGCCCGCCGCCGACGGCAGCTGGACGCTGCCCGGCGTGGTCAGCCGCAAAAAGCAGTTCATCCCCGCCATGATGAGCGCCTATCAGGAGCTGTAACCCCCGATACAAAACACGAAGCCCCCGGAACCCTGCATGTTCCGGGGGCTGTTGTGTTTTGTAAGGGAGCGTCAGGCTGCGACTTTTAAGGGAGAGTTATCAGTCCAGATGGTGCCATCCAAAAGCTTTGTTACGGCCAGTGTGCCGTTCACGCTGACCCGCGCGGGGTCCAGCGCATAGAAATCGCTCTCCCGCAGGTTTTCGGGGTCTGCCGTGGGGGAGATGCCCACCACGCACACCCAGTGTCCGTAGGTGCTGCTGGTGGCGATGTGGGGGTAATTGACCTCTTTCCAGCCGGAGCCGGAGAGGTGGTATTCATAGCTCGTCACGCGGTTGGTGTGCTTGGACACGCCGCTGACAGCGGTGTTTTTCAGATGTACGATGACGGGCCGCCCGGCCTGCAGCTCTTCATACAGGCGGGAAAGGCAGCCGGAAAGGGAGCTGCTGTAAGCGTAGTACCCGGCGGCAGACCATACCGCGCCGTTTGACCACATCCCGCTGCCTGAGCAGGGCTTGCCATCCAGAATGGTGCGGGCGTAGCGCAGGGCGTACCAGCTGCACCGGCCCGAGGTCTGGTTGCCGATGGAGACGATCTGCTGGCTGTCGAAGGACAGCAGCGTGATGCCGTTCACATTCTGCAATTGTGCCGCCGCAGCCTTTGGCGCGGCCAGAAAGCTCAGGCACAGCAGAACTGCTGCCATGAAAACGCGCACCGGAGCGCGCAGGGAACCATGCTGCATGGGGCAAACTCCTTTTCCTTGTTCAGGAACGGCACCCGGCGGTTCCCATTGCTTTAAGTTTAGCACCAAATCGTGGTAGAATTGTGTAAACGCCGGAAATATTTTCCGGTTTTTGCCCCGGGCATGGCAAAGGATCTTTGCGAAGATTCGTTCTGGAAAAAATAACAAAAGCAGGAGAAAATGTTTGGTGAAGCTGGCAATTGACAAAAGCAACATTCGTTGGATAAAATAAAGCCAGAAGGGGGCCCTGCTTCAAAATGGAAAGGCACCCTGCATATTATGAAAAACACAACAAAACGACTGGAGGTCCCGACATGAAAATGCTGAAAAAACTGGCCGCTTTGATTCTGGCGGCGACCATGGTACTTGTTCTGTTCACCGCCTGCGGCGGTGATACCACGCCGACCCCTGAGGCTCAGGCGGAAGCTCAGATGATGAGCACGATCAATGCAAATCTTGGTTCGAAAGTACAGCTGTGCAATGACACCGAGCTCAAACAGGAAGCTGAAAAGTTCCTGGATTCGAAAGTGAACATCGATACTGGTTTTTGGAATGTAGGCTCTAGAATAGAGGTCAATCGTGATAATGGTATTTATACGGCCAAGGTCGTGGTCAAGAATGAGTATAACGGTAAACTGTTGGAAGAGTTCTTTAAACGGATAAACAATGATAATAAAGATGTGAACATCAACGCAGCTGGCAAGTGGACTAAGGTTGGTGTAGCCGCAAAGACAATCAAGGGCAATATGTACATTTCTATCGTTGTTCAGGTTAACCCCAACGCATAAGGATACAGTAATACACTCCCCGGAGCGTGGCTGAAAGGCCGCCCTCCGGGGCTTTTTTATTTGCACAAAAAGGAAATGAAAATTTTGGCTAGTCTGCGAATTGACATAGGGGGGGGGGGTAAGAGCTAAAATGAACCTAGACACACTGTATGATTTGGGGTTATACAGGGGTTTGAATTTTATTATGGAGGAAATTGTTTTATGAAAAAAATGAAACGTCTTGTTGCAATCCTGCTGGCCAGCGTGCTGGCTCTGGCGATGCTGACCGCTTGCGGCGAGGAGGCACCGCAGTCTTTGGGCCAGCGTGCAGAAAACCTGATGATCGAAAGCTTCAATAAGGCTTACGATACTACCTATCAGAATGACGCAGACCTGAAGAATAAAGTTGGTGCAATGCTGAACCAGATTGATGAGAACGGTGAAATCGATATCGCTTCTCTGAACAAGTCTAAGATTTATGGCCTGCCTTGCGATGTTGTTGATAACAAGGATGGCACTGGTACCTTCACTGTGTATGTCATTGCTCAGGGTATCAATGCTGACAAGACCAAGTATAAGGCCATCGAAGTGACTGAGGAACTGTTGAGCCAGGCAAATGCAAACAACGTGAATAAGCTTTCCTCTCAGAAACCGGAAGCTGTCGGCGCTGCAAGCATCGTGAAGAATGGCAAGACCTATGTTGGCGTTGCATACAGAATGACTGTAAAGGCAAACTTTAACGCCTGATTGTAACGATTAGAACACAAGCAAAATTTTCTTGAGCATACCCCGGAGCGCGGAACCCCTGCCGCCCTCCGGGGCTTTTTGTATTTGTGGCAAAATCCTTCTGAATGTGGTACAATAAAAGATAGATTTTGTCGAAAGAAAGGAACCTTTGGATGCAGCTGTTTGAACTGGTCAGCCCGCGGCTGTTCCGCCCGCTGGCGGGGCCCAACCGGGCGTTTTATGCGGAGCTGCTGCTCCTGCTGTGGGAGGAGTGCCGCCACACGGCGGATTACTCCATCTCCCGGGCAGAAGCGGTGAGCCGGGCCGAGGATTACTTTGCGGCGCTGGCAAAGCCGCTGGCACTGGATGCCGATGACGCGGGCGATGAAGCCGAACAGCCCACCCGGGATCCCCATACCCTTGCGCTGGGCTTTCTGCTCCGCCTGCGCCGCACCGGCTGGCTGGAAGAGCAGCCCGGCAGCTATGAGGAAGAGCCTGCCCTTGCCTTTGTGCCCGAGGTGGCTCCTCTGCTGGAAGCGCTGGAAGAGATCCTGAACCCGCGTGTTGTCACCTACACCGGCAAGCTGTACAAGGCCTGGCAGCTGCTGCAGAACATCGGGGAGGAAAAGAGCCCCTATGAAAATGTTCTGCGGGAGGTGGCCTCCGATCTGGAAGCACTGAACAAGTCCCTGCGGGCGCTGAACGCGTCCATCGGGCATTATATCGACCGGCTCACCCGCAACCGCACTCCGCAGGAGGTGCTGGAGCTCTTCGACCAGTACGAGGAAAAGGTGGTGGCCGCCGCTTACCACCGCTTCAAGACCAGCGATAACCTGTTCAATTACCGCGCTTATCTGGAAGAGGAGCTGGACGACTGCGAGGCAGAGCACCTGCCCCGGCTGGCGCTGGATTACGCCCGGGTGGAGCGCTGCGCCCCCGGCGAGGCAGCCCCTGCCGTGCGTGCCCTCATCCAGAAACTGCGGGATTCGCTGGAAGAGATGAGCACCCTGATGCGCCAGATCGACCAGAGCCACATCCGCTACCGCAAGCGGGCCGTGCAGCGGGCCCAGTTCCTGCTGCTGAGCGACCGCTCCTCGCAGGGCAGTGTCACCGCCCTGCTCCGCCGCTACGCCGAGGAGATCAAAACGCCCGACCAGCTGTTCGCGCCGGATGACGGCCCGGTGGCAAAGCGCCTGCACCTCTACCCGGCGGCGGTGTTCGGGGCAAAGCCCCTCTACCCGCCCGCCGCGCCCCGCAGTGAAACGCCGCTGGCCCCGGTGCGGCAGGCCGGGCTGGACGCGGAGCAGCTGCGCAAAGAACAGCAGCTGCTGCTGGACTACGCCCGGATGGCCGTGACTGAGGAAAACGTGGGCCTGCTGGCAAAACAGGCCCTTGCCGCCCGCAGTGCGGTGGCCGCTTCCACGCTGGCGGAGGAATACCCCCGCGATTTTGCCCGCATCATCGGCCTGCACACCTACTCGCAGTCGCCGCGCCGGGCTTACGATATCACCCTTACCGGAAACTGGGTCGAACGGGGCGGCTTCCGGTTTGAAGAGTTTATTCTGACACCCCGCAGGGAGGATGCTGACCATGGCCGAACCGAATAAAATGCTGGAAGAGACCGCAAACTATCTGCTCAACCACTGCTTTGTGCTGGGCGGCGTGGAGGATCAGCGGGCAAAATACCTCTATGTGCAGGATCATCTGCCCGAGGTGCGGGCGGTGTTCGCGCCGCTGGGCTATGCGGTAACGCTTTACCCGGCTCCGCTGCAGGCGGCGGCGCTGGTCAACGAGCATGAGGGCAGTCAGGCCCGGCTGCTGAAATACGAGAGCATCCTGCTGCTGGTGCTCCGCCTGCTCTATCTGCAAAAGCGGGAGAGCCTTGCCGCCAGCGCCGATCAGGTGCTGGTCACGGTGGAAGAGGTGCAGACGGAGCTGCAGAAGATGAACCTGCCCCGGCGGCTGGACCAGCGCACGCTGGAGGAGCTGATGCGCACCCTGCGCAGGTACAATCTGGCCCGCCCGGTGGGGCGGCTGACCGGTCTGGACAGCCGTATCGAGGTGTTCCCCACTGTGCTGCTGGCCCTGCCGGACGCAGACCTTGCCGATGCCGCCGCCGAGAGCAGCCGCACCCGGGAGGAACTGGCCCTCTACGAGCGGCCTGACGGAGATGCCAGCGGGGAGGAAGAAGAATGATCGAATTAAAGCGCCTGAAGCTCATCAACTGGCACAACTTTGAAAATGTCACCTTCGATTGTGCCCGTCTGACTTATATGATCGGTGTCAACGCGGTGGGCAAGACCACCATTCTGGATGCCATCCGCTACTGCCTGACCACCAACCGCAATTTCAATGCCCTGGGCAATAAAAAGAGCGGCCGCACCCTGCAGGGCTCTGTCCACGCCAAGCAGCGCGGCGAGAACGCCTACCGCCGCCCGGGCCGCACGGTGGCATACATCGGTGCAGAGTTCTGGGATACCGTCAAGCGGACAAACTTTGTCATCGCTGTCCGGGTGGAGTCCGAGGGCCCCATGCAGGAGCTCCACCCCGGCGACCAGACCTGGTACATCTCCGAGGACGGCATCACGCTGGAAAAGCTGCCCTTCCTTGATCCGCGCACCGGTGCCCCCAGCGCCAAGGAGGACTTCAAGCCCGCCGTGGGCCGCCTGTCCTACACCCGCAGCCCCAGCGAGGCCCGGGACCGCATCTGCCGTGCCCTGGGCATTGGCCGCGCCTCCAGCCCGCTGGGCAAAAAGTTCAACGAAGTGTTCCAGATGGGCACCAGCATGGATGAAATCCCCAACTTCCGGGAGTTCCTGTACCAGTACATCCTGCCCCAGCCTGAGCTGGATCTGGAAGCGCTGCAGGGCGACCGGGTGGAGCTGGAAAACCTCCACGCCGTTCTGGCCGAGGCCCAGACCCGTGCCGCCGCGCTGGAACAGATCGTGGCGTATGGCCGGGAAGCTGCTGCCAAAGAAACGGATGCCCTTGTCAACCAGGGCGCGGCCCTGCTGGCCCGCGCCGAAGCGGATGCCGGTGAGGATGCCTCCTGGCAGAGCCATCTGGATGCAGGCCGCCGCCAGCTGTCTGACCTGAACGCAAAATACGAGACCGCCAAGAACGCCGAAGCCGAAGCCCGCCGGGCCTATTTGGCGGCCCACGGTGCGGCCGGTGACAGCGGCGCGGGCCGGGCACTGGATGCCCTGACCGAGGAGCTGGCCCGGAAAAAGAGCGCGCTGGATGCAGCAACCCGGACAAGGAATGGTCTGGAAGCAACTGCGGATACCATCACCGGCCTGCTGACCCAGCTGAACCGCAGCGGCTTTGCGGTGGAGAAGGAGCTCTGGCCCCAGCGCCTGACGGCGGAACATCTCCCCGCCCTGACCGAGGCACTGGCCCGCATCGAAAAGCCGCTGGAGGAGCAGTATTTCGCCGCCCGGCAGGCTTCGGCGGATCTGGCAAAAGAGCAGGAGGCCCTGCGGGCCGAGCTGAACGCCGTGTCCGGCGGCAAGTGGGTCTACCCCCACGGCGATGCCGCCACCAAAGTGCGGGATGCCGTGAATGCCGAGCTGAAAAGCCGCGGCATGACAGCGGATGCAAAGATCTTCTGTGAGCTGCTGACCGTGGCCGACGAGAGCTGGCAGGATTGTGTGGAAGCCTGCCTGGGTGACCGCCGGTTCGATATCCTTGTGCCGCCTGCCCACTACGCCGCCGCCAAGAGCGCCTTTGTGGCGCTGGGCGACCGGGTGGGGCCCATCAGCCTGCTGGATACCCCGGGCATCCGCAAGGCGGACCGCCATGCGGAGACGGCCCCCGCCGACAGCCTTGCCGCCCAGGTCACCAGCGAGAACCCGCTGGCCGCCCAGTATGCGGACACCATCCTGCGCCGCATCGTCTGCTGCGACACCCCCGATACGCTGGAGCATTTCCCCGACAGCGCCACCAGGGACCTGCTGCGCCACCATCCCTTCCGGCTGGAACACCTGCGCAGGCCCCAGCGCTATATCGGCCTGGATGCCCGCAGGGAGCGTGCCGACGCGCTGGAAGCACAGCTTGCCGCCCAGGCCGACCGCTGCCGCGAAGCCGCCCAGACCGAAAAGACCCTGAAATCTGCCTACGACCAGTACCAGAACGTCCTGCGGGGCCATGCGCTGGAACAGCTGGCCGAACTCTGGGCCAGCCGGGCCGCGCTGGATGCCGCCCGTGCCGACTACGCCGCGCAGGAGCAGAAGCTGGCGGACTGCCGCGAGAACCCCATGCTGCAGCAGCTCTACCGCGAGGAAGAAGCCCGGGAAGCCGCATGGGAGACTGCCCGCAAGGCCGTGGAGCAGGTGGGCGGCGATATCCGCGTCTGCGAAAAGCAGATCGCATCCTGCGAGGCGGAACAGAGCAAAGCGGTGGAGACCGCCGCACAGAGCCGGGAGGCGGCAGAGGCATTCTTTGCACAGCACCCGCTGCTGGAGCCTCTGGCACAGGAACGCAAAAAGGGCCTGATGACGGGCGGGCGCACGGCCCGTGCCGCCGCACAGACTGCCGAAAAGGCACAGACCAGGCTGGACGATACCCTGCGAGCGTATCTCACTTCCACGCTGGAACCCGCCCAGAGGGATTACAACGAGCACTACGTCTGCGATTATCCGCTGGGTCTGGCCGGGGTGGAGCAGTACCGCGCCCAGCACGACAGCCTTGTCCGCATTGATCTGGAACGCTACGCCGCCCGGCTGGAGCAGGCACAGCGGGACTGCAAGGATCGCTTCCGCAAGGATATCCTCTTCCGGATGAAGGATGATATTTTCAACGCCCGCCGCCAGTTCCGGGAACTGAACAAGGTGATGGAGCAGCTGACCTACGGCGAGGAAGTCTACTGCTTTGAGCTGGAGCCCAGCCGTGACCCCCAGCTGGCTGCCTTCTATCAGGTCATTGTGGACAAGGGCAACCAGCAGATGACTGATGGCGATTCGCTGGACAACCTTGCCGCCACCGCCGACCCCGTCTACGAGCGGCAGGTGGACGCGCTGATGGAAAAGATCATGGCCGATGTGGACGAGAACACCCGGGCCCGGCAGGAGGGCCGCACCACCTCCGGTGCCACCCTCTCGGATTATGTGGACTATCGCACCTATCTGGACTATGACATCAAGGTGACCAACACCGTCTCGGGTCAGCAGGCCTATCTTTCCCGCGTCAGCCGCGATTCCTCCGGCGGCGAGAACCAGGCTCCCTTCTATGTGGCCATCTGCGCCAGCCTGCTGCAGATCTATCAGAAGAGCGAGAACAGCATCCGCCTTGTCCTGCTGGACGAGGCCTTCAGCAAGATGACCAGTGACCGCATCCGCCCCATGATGGAGCTGTTCCGCCGCCTGCAGCTGCAGGTGCTGCTCATCTCCACCGTGGAAAAGAGCACGGCCATCCAGCCCTACTGCGACATTACCTATTCCATCGTGCGCCACGGCGATGCCAACGCCATTGCGCCGTTCTACCGGGCCGGCATCCTTGCCGATGCCCCGGAAAAGGAGACTGAATATGAATAACACCCTTGCAAACATCTGGCTCTTTGCCACCCACTGGACCAAGCTGGATGCCTTTGATACCGAGGAAGAGCTCAACGATGAACTGGAGCTGCTCCAGCGCCAGAGCCTGCCCACCAAAGTCCGTCAGGTCACGGACAAGGAAGGCAGGGAACAGTTCCTCCTTTACGTCAAACAGGCCGACCGCGATTACGCCCGCTATTGCACCGGCTGGCGGCCCGGCGGGATGATGTGATCCACCCCTGCAAAAAGGAGAATCCATGTCAAAACAGAAAATTCAACTTTCGGATCACTTTGATTATTTACGGCTGATCCGTTTTGTGCTGCCCTGCATCGGCACCATGCTGTTTACTTCCATTTACGGCATTGTGGACGGCCTGTGTGTCTCGAATTTTGTGGGCAAAACGGCCTTTGCGGCAGTCAACCTCATCATGCCCGTGCCCATGCTGGTGGGCACAGTTGGCTTTATGCTGGGCACCGGCGGCAGCGCCATTGTGGGCATCACGCTGGGTGAGGGCGATAAAGCCCGTGCCGACCGCTATTTCAGCCTGTTTATGTCAACGGCGCTGATCGCCGGCATCGTGCTGTCCGTGCTGGGGATGCTGCTGCTCCGGCCGGTGGCTCTGATGCTGGGTGCAGAAGGCGAGATGCTGGACTACGCCCTGCGCTATGGCCGGGTGTTGATGCTCAGCCTGCCCACCTTTATCCTGCAGAATATGTTCCAGAGCTTTTTTGTCACCGCCGAAAAGCCGCATCTGGGCTTTTACTTCACGGTGGGCGCGGGCTGCACCAACATGGTGCTGGACGTGCTGCTGGTGGGCATCCTGCACTGGAGCGTGGAGGGTGCCGCCATTGCCACCATGCTCAGCCAGGTAGTGGGTGGCCTGCTGCCGGTGTTCTACTTCCTCAACCGGAAAAACACCAGCCTGCTCCACCTCTGCCGCCCGCAGTTTGATGGCGGTGTGCTGCTGAAAGCCTGTGTGAACGGCTCCTCTGAGCTGATGACCAACCTTTCCATGTCGCTGGTGAACATCCTGTACAACTATCAGCTGCTCCGTTTTGCGGGCGAGGATGGCGTGGCCGCCTATGGTGTGATCATGTACGCGTCCTTCCTGTTCGTGGCAGTGTTTGTGGGCTACGCCGTGGGCAGCGCGCCCATCGTCAGCTACCACTATGGTGCCAATAACCGCAAAGAGGTCAACAACCTCTACCGCAAGAGCCTGAAGCTCATCGGCGTGGTTGCGGTGGTAATGACCATCGGCTCCATGTTCATCATCCCCCATGTGGCCCGCTTCTTTGTGGGCTATGATGAAAACCTGCTCATTCTGACCACCCGGGCCTTCCGGCTCTATGGCCTGAGCTTCCTCATCATGGGGTTCAACGTCTATGCGTCCTCCTTCTTCACGGCCCTGGGCGACGGTGTGACCAGTGCGCTCATCTCGTTCCTGCGCACCCTGCTGTTCCAGGTGGCGGCGGTTCTGCTGCTGCCGCTCCTGCTGGGCATTGACGGCATCTGGCTGGCCGTGACAGCCGCCGAGCTGGCCGCTCTGCTGGTCAGCATCGGCCTGTTCATCACCAGAGACCAGCAGTTCCATTACCGCAAGGCAGAATAACCGCAAACAAAGAAAGGACCCTCGGCGGGTCCTTTCTTTGTTCAGAATGTAAACTCCACGAACTCGCAGTTTTTGATGCCTGCCGCCGCGTACTCCTCGTTGGTCATATCGTAAAAATAGGACTGCACCACCCGGGCAATGCCGTTGTGGGCCACCAGCAGGTAGGTCTTGTCGGTGTCGGCCCGGAGCTCGTCCAGCAGGTTGTAGATGCGCTGGGCCAGCTGCATCATGCTCTCGCCGCCGGAGTAGCGGTCGGCAAAGTGGGTCTTGGAGATGCGGAACTCCTCGCCGTCCCGGGGCGTGCCCTCGTAGCGGCCAAAGCACTGCTCCCGGAGCCGGGGCTCACACCGGGCAGGAATGCCGGTGGCCTCCGCAATGGCCCGGGCGGTGTCGGCGGCGCGGGACAGGGGAGAGTACAGGATCTCATCGATGCGGAGGCCGCTGGCCCGGAGTTTTTCGCCCAGCTCCCGGGCCTGGGCGCGGCCTTTTTCGGTCAGGGGGCTGTCGGTCATGCCGCAGATCTTGTTTTCCACGTTCCACACGGTCTCGCCGTGGCGGGTGAAATAGACCTTGTGCGCCGCCTTGGCCAGCCTGTGATCCCGCAGGGTGACGGTGCTGCCCTCGTTGATGTCCAGCCGGGTCAGCTCGGCATCCGGGTAGGGGAGAACCCGCTGCGTGCCGTCGGCAGCCTCCAGCAGGACATCACAGAGCACGGGCTGGCCCTCGGGCAGCTCCTCGCAGCCATAAAGCTGCTCCTCAATGCGCAGAACGCGGTAGTTTTTTTCTTCCATCCTCTTCGACCTCTTTCGGGCAGATTGTTTCTTACATTATAAAACGGCAGCGGGGCCCCGTCAACGCTTGACAGCCCCGTGTGCCGCCTGATAAACTAGGCGCAAGGGATAAAAACGCCAAAAGGAGAGAAAAAGTTGAACATTACAGAACTGCGGTATCTCGTTGCCATCATGGAATGCGGATCTGTGAGTGCGGCGGCAAAGCGGCTGTATGCCGCTCAGCCCAACGTGAGCAAGGCGCTGAAAAATCTGGAAGAAGAATACCATCTCCGCATTTTTGAGCGGTCATCCACCGGCATGATCCCCACGGAGCAGGGGCGGCATTTCATCGAGCAGGCCGAGCGGGTGCTGCGGGAGGTGGACCGGCTGGACCGGAGCGTGCAGGAGGAGCAGGAGCGCTGCGCCGAACTGCGGGTAATGATCCCCCACGCCACCTATGCCTCCTATGCGGCGGTGGATTATCTGGAGCAGGCGGCCTCCATTGAGCGGCTCCACATCCACATCCGGGAGGGCGGCTCCATGGAGGCACTGGATCATGTCCTGCGGCAGGGGTATCATCTGGCTCTGCTGCGGTACGCCGTGGAGGATGACGAGCACTATACCCATTACTGCGCCCGGCGGGGCCTGAAAATGGAACCCATTATGGATTTTGAATACAGTCTGCTGACCAACCGGGACGGCCCGCTGGCCCGGAAGGCGATCCGCGACCTGTCTGAGCTGGACAAGTATATGGAGATCCTCCACGATGATTTCCAGCTGCCCGGCGAGGAGGGCGGCGACGGTGTGCGCTGGCATGTCAACCCGGAGCGTCGCATCCATGTGTATGAGCGGTGCAGCCAGTTCTCGATCCTGCAGCGGCTGCCCACGGCCTACATGTGGGCATCGCCCATGCCCCGCAGGGCACTGGAGCAGTACCATCTGGTGCTGAAGAAGTGCCCGGCCCAGCGCCAGCAGATGCGGGATGTGCTGGTCTACCCGGACAAGGGCCGCCTGCGCCCCGAGGAGCAGGCCTTTGTGAATCTGCTCCACAAGGAAGCGGCTTCCACCGTAAAATAAAGGGGCTTTCCGGCTAAGGCACGGCAAAGGTTACTTCCTTTGAAATTGACAGAAAAACCAATAAATGGATGCAAAACCGGGCGAAAATAAGCGCCCGGTTTTATTTTTGCTGATAAATGGTCAAAAAATAAACGGAAAAGCGGCAAAAATTCTTTGCAGCTATATCAGAAACCATATGGCCCCATGCCGGAAAGATATTTCTCCACTGGAAAAAAGTGTGCTACCATGAGGCCAGAAAAGAGCCCCGGGTGTGCGGCAGAATGGGGCCGCGGCCGGCAGGGGCAAAAAGGAGGTTTCTGGTATGATTAGTTTCCTGCTCTGTCTTGCGATCCTGGTGGGCGGATACTTCGTCTATGGCAAGATCGTGGACAATACCTTCGGCCCGGACGACCGTGAAACGCCTGCTGTGCGCATTAACGACGGCGTGGACTATGTCGTGATGCCCCAGTGGAAGCTGTTCCTCGTCCAGCTGCTGAACATTGCGGGCCTTGGCCCCATCTTTGGTGCCATGCAGGGCGCTTTGTGGGGCCCCGTGGTGTTCCTGTGGATCACCTTCGGCACCATCTTTGCCGGTGGCGTGCATGACTACTTCTCCGGTATGATGAGTGAGCGCAACGACGGTGCTTCCATCGCGGAGATCACCGGCAAATACTTAGGCCCCGTGATGCAGAACGTGATGCGTGTGTTCTCTGTTGTGCTGCTGATCATGGTGGGCACCGTGTTTGCCGTCGGCCCTGCCGGTCTGATCGTTGAGCTGTGCAGCCAGAGCGGCGCATCCGGCGTGATGACTTCGCTGCTGTTCTGGCTGGTCATCATTCTGACCTACTACTTCATCGCGACCTTTATCTCCATCGATGCGGTCATCGGCAAGATCTACCCCGTGTTCGGCATCTGCCTCATCATCATGGCCATCGGTGTCATCTTTGGCATCTTCACCAACCCTGCCTATACCATCCCCGAGATCTGGGATCACTTCGGCAGCATGCACCCGTCGGGCACGCCCATCTGGAGCTTTATGTTCATCACGGTTGCCTGCGGCGCGATCTCCGGCTTCCACTCCACCCAGTCGCCTCTGATGGCCCGCTGCATGAAGAGTGAGAAGCAGGGCCACTTCGTGTTCTATGGTGCCATGGTCTGCGAGGGTGTCATTGCCCTGATCTGGGCCGCTGCAGGCTGCTCTCTGTACGAGGTCACCGATGGCCTGAACACCGGTCTGGCCCAGGCACTGGCAATGGGTCAATCCAAGGCCATCTATGATGTCTGCTCCAAGACCATGGGCGGCGTGGGCATCGCACTGGCCATGATCGGCGTGGTCGTCTGCCCCATCACCTCCGGCGATACCGCCTTCCGTTCCGCCCGCCTGACCCTGGCCGACTGGTTCAAGATCGATCAGGACAGCTACGGCAACCGCCTGAAGCTCTGCATCCCCGTGCTGGGCGTGGGCGCATTCCTGGGCATTGGCAACGCGCTGGGCTTCATCAACTACACCGTGATCTGGCGCTACTTCAGCTGGACCAACCAGACGCTGGCCATGATCGTTCTGTGGGCTGCTTCCATGTACCTGTTCAAGGAGAAAAAGAACTACTGGATCACCGCAGTGCCCGCCACCTTTATGAGTGCCGTGTCCGCTACTTACTTCGTGCTGGCTCCCGAGTGCCTGGGCGGCCTGCTGAACCATAAGACTGCTGAGGGCGCTATCGTCTATAACACCGCAGTTGCTTACCCGGTGGGCATCCTCTTTGCGATCGCCATGCTGGCGCTGTTCATCTATGCGACCAAAAAGCAGACAGTGAAAAAGACTGCATAATTGACATTTCCCCCTCTTTAACCCTCTCGATACCCATTCACAACCACAAAAGCCGCCTGCCGGGCCGTCCGGCAGACGGTTTTTTCTTGTGCAGAAAAACAACGAATTGCGGCAAAAAGAACAGGAATGCAGACAAGATGCACAAAAATATGCCAAAAAGTTTGGCAGGGTGTACTAAAAACGGAAAAACACCCGCTGAAACGATTTCGGCAAAGAAGTTTTGACGAGGATACGTTAAAAAATATTTGCCGGGATTCCCGGGAACGGCTGACTTATATAGTTTTTGATATAAGGGCCATTCTGGAAGGATATTACCAGATTTATGAAGATTGTGTTAACATAGGGCCAAGGAATGGCCGTGACGGGGCAGAATGGGGCTCCGGGCACGGACGATAAAAGGAGGTTTCTGGTATGATTAGTTTCTTACTCTGTCTGGCGCTCCTGATCATCGGCTACTTTGTCTATGGCAAGATCGTTGACAATACGTTCGGACCGGACGACCGCGAAACTCCTGCTGTGCGCATCAACGATGGCGTTGACTACGTTGTGATGCCCCAGTGGAAGCTGTTCCTCGTCCAGCTGCTGAACATCGCAGGTCTGGGACCCATCTTTGGTGCACTGCAGGGTGCTCTGTGGGGCCCCGTGGTGTTCCTGTGGATCACCTTCGGCACCATCTTTGCCGGCGGCGTGCATGACTACTTCTCCGGCATGATGAGCGAGCGCAACGACGGCGCTTCCATCGCAGAGGTCACCGGCAAGTACCTTGGCCCCGTGATGCAGAACATTATGCGTGTGTTCTCTGTTGTGCTGCTGATCATGGTCGGTACCGTGTTCGCAGTTGGCCCCGCAGGCCTGATCGTGACCCTGTGCAAGAACGGCGGTATGTCCGGTCTGCTGACCACCACCCTGTTCTGGCTGATCATCATTCTGGCCTACTACTTCATCGCAACCTTTATTTCCATCGATGCCATCATCGGTAAGATCTACCCCCTGTTCGGCATCTGCCTGATCATCATGGCTGTGGGCGTTATCTTTGGTATCTTCACCAACCCCGCCTACACCATCCCCGAGATCTGGGCAAACTTCAGCAATATGCACCCCTCCAACACCCCCATCTGGAGCTTCATGTTCATCACCGTTGCCTGTGGTGCTATCTCCGGCTTCCACTCCACCCAGTCGCCTCTGATGGCTCGCTGCATGAAGAGTGAGAAGCAGGGCCACTTCGTATTCTACGGTGCAATGGTCAGCGAGGGCGTTATCGCTCTGATCTGGGCCGCTGCCGGCTGCGCACTGTACACCATCACCGACGGCAAGATGGTCGGTCTGGCCGAGGCTCTGGCTGCCGGTCAGTCTGCCGCTATCTACGACGTCTGCCTCAAGACCATGGGTAAGGTTGGCGTGGCACTGGCTATGATCGGTGTCGTTATCTGCCCCATCACCTCTGGTGATACCGCCTTCCGTTCCGCTCGTCTGACCTTGTCCGACTGGCTCAAGATCGATCAGGACAGCTATGCAAACCGCCTGAAGCTCTGCGTTCCCGTTCTGGGCGTGGGCGCATTCCTGGGCATCGGCAATGCACTGGGCTTCATCAACTACACCGTCATCTGGCGTTACTTCAGCTGGACCAACCAGACGCTGGCTATGATCGTCCTGTGGGCTGCTTCCATGTACCTGTTCAAGGAGAAGAAGAACTTCTGGATCACCGCAGTGCCCGCTACCTTTATGAGCGCTGTGTCCTGCACCTACTTCGTGCTGGCTCCTGAGTGCCTGGGCAAGATGATCAACACCTATGCAGACGGCAAGCTGGTGGCTTACAACACCGCAGTTGCATATCCCATCGGCATCGTCTTCGCAATTGCCATGCTGGCGCTGTTCATCTATGCAACCAAGAAGAACACCGAGAAGAAAGCCGCATAACCCATTCATAGCGGCAATTTCTCAGTAAAACAAACCGGCCGCTGTCAGCTCAGCGGCCGGTTTCCTGTTTTTGGCTAAGAGTGCGGGTTGGGCCTTGCATTTTCTTTGCCGGAGTGGGAAAATGGGTACAAACAAAAACGCAAAAGAGGGATGAACGTTATGCTCTTCAAACCTGCACAATTGGGCCTTGCCAGGCTCGACCCCGCCGAGCTGGCGGCTGACCGGAAAGCCTGCAAAAAGATCGGCCCCTGCGGCGTGGGCAAAAAGGCCCTGTATCTGAACAGCTTTTACATCGACCGCCGCTACTACCTGCCCTACACCAGCATCACCCGCGTGTTCAAGCGGGTGGCCATGAGCTCCGGCGGCTTTACCGGCAAGGGAATGTTTGCCTCCATGGCTTACCTTGTGGTGGAGTACGACGGCGGCAAACAGAAGCAGTGCAACTTCAAGGACGAGCGGGACGTGGATGCCCTGCTGGAGCTGCTGGCAAAGCAGCAGCCCCAGATCCGGCTGCTGAGTGCCGCCGGGGAGCAGGCGTTGCAGAAAAAGGCCGAGGAAAAGGCCGCCCGCAAGCTGCCGGAGCTGTCTGACGATGCCAAACACACCGTGACGGTCCTGCGCAGGGCAAAGGAGTATCTGGACGCAAAACCCGAGCTTTCCAATGAGCTCAGTGCTGCCCAGCGCCGCAAGCGCGCCCAGCTCAAGAGCAAGCCGGTCTACCGCTACGTGGCCCTTGCCATCTTCCTGTTCGGCACTGCCGCCGCAGCCTACGGCCTGTACGCGGTGTTCACCCACACCGGCAGCTACGGCGTGTACTTTGCACTGTTCGGCTTTGCAGCCATCTTCCTCTTTTCCAGCTACAACATGCTGCCCACGGCGCACAATAACAACAGCGCCATTATGAAGCGGGCCGATCAGGCCGATGCCGCCATGGCGGAGTATGTGAAGCACTACCCCAACGGCAGCTTCCCGGTGCCCAGCTGTTACGCCCATCCGATCGTCCTCAAGCGGATGATCGATGCCGTGGAGGAAGGTCAGGCTGTGACCACCGCCGAGGCACTGGATGCCGTCAAGGCCCGCCTGCAGGCTGTCAATGCGGATGTGCAGGTGGAGCAGGAGGAGTACGACGAGATCGTCGCCATCAAAGCGCTGTTCCTGAACCACGACTATCAATAAAACTGACCCTCTCTGTCATCGCTGTGCACTGCCACGCTTTGATGGAGAGGGTTTTTCTTGCGTTGTGGGGCGCTTCGTCCTATAATGAACACAGAGAGTATTTTGGAAAAAACAGGAGGTTCCCTATGGATATGGTCACATTGGGGCGCACCGGCATCACCGTGAACAAAAACGGCTTTGGTGCCCTGCCCATCCAGCGCATTTCCCAGGAGGACGCGGTCTTTCTGGCCCGCAAGGCTTACAAGGCGGGCATCCGCTTCTTTGATACCGCCCGCGCCTACACCGACAGCGAGGTGAAGCTGGGCGAAGCCTTTGACGGCATCCGCTCCGAGGTCTACATCGCCACCAAGACCGCCGCCCAGAACGCAGAGGAGTTCTGGAAGGACCTGCACACCTCCCTGAACAATCTGCGCACCGACTATGTGGACATCTACCAGTTCCACAACCCGTCCTTCTGCCCCAAGCCCGGTGACGGCTCCGGCCTGTACGAAGCCGCGCTGGAGGCCAGGGAAAAGGGGATGATCCGACACATCGGCATCACCAATCACCGCCTGTCCGTGGCCAAGGAAGCCATTGAGAGCGGCCTGTACGAGACCCTGCAGTTTCCGTTCAGCTATATTTCCGGTGAGCAGGAGCTGGAGCTGGTGCAGCTGTGCAAAGAGCACGAGATGGGCTTTATCGCCATGAAGGGCCTGTCCGGCGGCCTCATTACCAACAGCGCCGCCGCCTATGCCTTTGAAGCGCAGTTCGAGGGCGTTCTGCCCATCTGGGGCGTTCAGCGGGAAAAGGAGCTGGACGAGTTCCTCTCCTATATTGATAACCCGCCCCGGATGGACGCAGAGCTGTCTGCGGTCATCGCCCACGACCGGGAGGAGCTGTGCGGTGAGTTCTGCCGTGGCTGTGGTTACTGTATGCCCTGCCCGGCTGGCATCGAGATCAACAACTGCGCCCGCATGAGCCTGCTGCTCCGGCGCTCGCCTTCGGCAGAGCATCTGAGCCCTGCCGGTCAGGCCAAAATGAAGAAGATCGAGGGCTGCCTGCACTGCAACCAGTGCAAGGCCAAGTGCCCCTACGGGCTGGATACGCCCGCCCTGCTGGCCCGCAACTATGAGGACTACAAGCGGGTCCTGGCCGGGGAAGTCAAGGTGTAATAGAAAAAACAAAAAAGATGGATGCCGCACGACATCCATCTTTTTTGTTTTACAGCGAAGAGGGGATCGGCTCCCGGAAGATCTTCATGGCCTGCCTGTAGCAGCGGATGAAATAGAGGATCTCCGCAATGGCGGTCAGAGCCCAGGAGCAGGGGTAGAGCAGGTAGAGCGAGGGGATGGTGTGGAAGTGGGCGAAGATGGTGTATACCCAGATCACCCGGAACACACAGGAACCCATGATGACGATGACAGTGGGCACCACGGTCTTGCCCAGACCGCGGGAAGCGGCAATGGTGCAGTCCATAAAGGCCGAAGTGCAGTAGGCCAGCGCCATAACACCCACACGCTTCATACCGGCATCAATAACGGCGCTCTCGGTGGTGAAAAGGGCAAGGAACTGCCGCCCGAACAGGAACAGGCCGCCGCCCAGCGCCAGACCCACGCCAAAGGAATAGGCCAGCGAGATGAAGTAGCTCTTCTTGACACGGTCAGGCTTGCCTGCGCCGTAGTTCTGGCTCATAAAGCTGGCACAGGCCATGTAGAAGGCGGCCATGCAGTCGTAGATGAGCGGGTCAGCGTTTGCGGCGGCGCTGTTGCCCTTGACCATGAGGGAATCAAAGGAGTTGACACCGGCCTGGATGAACAGGTTGGCGATGGCGAAAATGGCGTTCTGGAATCCGGCAGGCAGGCCCAGCGCCAGAATGCTTTTGGTCATGGCGGGATCGAGCTTTGCTTCCTTGAAATGGAGGGCGTAGCAGTCCTGTACCCTGGTCAGGGCGTGGAGGATGAGCCCGGCAGAAACACACTGGGAAATGGCACTAGCCAGCGCCACGCCTGCCACATCCATGTTGCAGACGATGACAAAGAACAGATTCAGAAGGATATTCAGCACACCGGCAAAGCTCAGGATGTACAGCGGCTTTTTGGTCTCACCGATGGCGCTGAACACGGCGTTGCCGAAATTGTACAGAGCCAGCGCCGGCATACCCAGAAAATACACCCGCAGGTAGAGGATCGCACCCGGCAGCAGGTCCTCCTTGGTGTTCAGCAGCCGCAGCATGGCAGGGGAGCCCAGCAGGCCCACAACCAGCAGGATCACGCCTGCGATCAGGCTGACGATCAGGGCCGAGTGGACGGTGTCGTGGACATCGTTCGGGTGTCTGGCTCCGTAGAAGCGGGCCACCAGCACGTTGATGCCGTTGCCCAGGCCGATGAGAAAGCCGGTGAACAGCGTGACAAAGATGCTGGTGGAGCCCACCGCGCCCAGCGCTGTGGAGCCCGCAAACCGCCCCACCACGGCCACGTCCGACATGTTGAATAAGACCTGCAGCAGGTTGGATAATGCCAGCGGCAGGCTGACCAGAAGGATCTGCTTTGCCAGAGGGCCTTCTGTCAGGGATCTTGTGCTAGATTTCATGTTCTCTTTTTCCTTTTCCAGTCCTAAACCGTGCCCGCGCACACCGGGGCACAACACCTATTATAAGAGATGCGCACACTTTTGCAAGATGAATCCTTCAAAAAGGAAGAACAGAATGCATCAGCGTCTTGCTGGCGCGGGATCGGGCACGGAATCCGGATACAGAGCCGCCAGACGGCTTGATTTTTGCCTCCGGCTGTGCTATACTACATTACACTGGTTTGCCAGTAATGTGCGATCGTAGCTCAGCTGGATAGAGCGTTCGGCTCCGACCCGGAAGGCCAGAGGTTCGAATCCTCCCGGTCGCACCAAACAAAGAAAATCCGAACCTTTTCTCGATGGGAGGAAAGGTTCGGATTTTTTGTTTTCCCTGGAAATGGGAGTGCCGCAGCCGCTCAGCTGCCCTTCCGGTTTCGCTGCCAGATGCGGTAAAGTCCGTCCGTGATCAGATACTCGCGGTATTCGATCGGTGTGCGGCAGGCCTCCCGGATGGTGCGGGGCAGGTTGCCGGTGGCATAAAAGCGGATATCCGGGCCAAGCTCTGCCTGAAAGCGCTCGGCCAGCCCATCCAGCAGCCCGGCGGTGCCCAGCACGAAACCGTTTTGTAAGCAGGCGGAGGTGTTCTTGCCCAAGATCGATGAGGAAGCTGGAGCGGAGAGATCGATCTGAGGCAGCTGGGCAGTCCTTTGCACCAGCGCGGAGAGGGAAAGCTGCGGTCCGGGCAGGATGACACCTCCCACCAGCTCCTGTTTGGCGTTGACTGCCATAATGGAGATGGCGGTATCTGCCGAGATGACCGCCAGCGGTCCGGGTCCCTCTTCCAGTGCGGCCACAGCACCGCATAACAGCTCTGCGCCCAGCTGGGCCGGGTTGTCCAGCCGCAGTTTGATGCCGCTTTTCAGGCCGGGGCCAACGGTCAGGAAGCGGGCAGAGCAGAGCATCTGCAGCGCGCCCAGTACCCGGCCTGTCAGCGCGGGCACCACACTGCCCAGAATGCCGCCCTCGATCCGTTCGGGGGCAACCTGATATAAGGAGAGCAGATTCAGCAGGTTCATGGCGTATTCGTCCACCGTTGCGGATGGGCTGGAATGCAGCCGTCCGCTGAACTGCAGGCTGTCGTGTTCGTAGCCGGCAATCGTGATGTGTGTGTTGCCGATGTTGACCGTAAGGATCATGGTCGGGGCCTCCTCCGCTCTATAATGTAATTATATAATATAACACCGCCCCGGAAACTGCAAGAGCTCTCCCCTTGGCAAAGGGGAGACGAAATGGCCGTGGCCATTTCGGAGGGGTTCAAAACCTGCCCGGAAGCACTCCTTTTGCGAAATATAGAAAAAACTCAAAAAAGATGCAAAAAAGTGTTGACAGAAGGGCGGGGATGTGGTATTATACTTGAGCGCCAAGGGCCGCCGGAAAGAATGACTTCTGAAAGCGGCAGAAGCAAAAGAACCAATATGGATACGTTGAAAAACGAGCCACAAGTTCGAAAAGATCGAAAAGCTTCCGAAAAAAGTGCTTGACAAAAAATCACTTCTGTGGTAAAATAATCAAGTCGTCAGCCGC
>NZ_JAFREK010000099.1:0-1828 GCF_017377535.1 Faecalibacterium sp. Marseille-Q4137 | reverse complement strand
ACACCCCATTTCCTAAACAGTATACCATACTGTCTAACAAATGGGGTGCAGTTCATTTCCTTTATGGATATTTTTGTGGTACATCCGCTTTCTTCGGAAGGAAAGCCTATTCGCATCGTTAAGTTTCAAATTCCAGCTGCGGTGACAGCAATCCCTACAGGATGGAAAAATCGTTTTTATGGCCGTGTGGGGGAATCTCTTGTTGATTTATCGCAGGAAAAAATCGATAGAATTCGAGGTGAACGCAGAACTGATTGGACTAGAGAAATTATTGACGGGGTTTCTTTATCGCATCTGGACACAAAGGCTGTTTCGATTGCCAGAACCAATTACAGAGAACGCCTTTCCAATGCAGCTAATTCTAACGCAGTAGAAGAACTTGACAAAATGGATGATTACCAATTTTTGTCTAAAATTAAACTTATTCGGAATGGAAAAATAACGAAGGCTGCATTCGTTCTACTTGGAAATAGCGATTATTCGGATTTCTTTGAGGTTCCTCCGCAGATTATGTGGAGACTTTATGATCATAAAGGGAATACAATAGACCATGAAATTTTTGATATTCCGTTTTTGTGCGCTATAGATTCGGTTTACAAAAAGATTCGCAACTTGACGTATCGCTATATGCCTAATCAGCTAAGTTTATTTCCGACTGAAACGCAACAATATGATTCTTGGCTGCTGCGAGAGTTGCTTAACAACTGTATTGCGCATCAGGATTATACTGCGGATCGAAGGATATATGTAGATGAATTTGAAGATCGTATTGTAATATCAAACGCAGGACAATTTCTACCAGGAAATATTAAGACTGTATTAGAGCCGGCATATGCACCGCCATATTATCGAAATCCGCTTCTTGCACAAGCGATGGTCAATTTTAAGATGATTGATACTGCCTCGATGGGAATTCGCCGTGTTTATTCTATCCAAAAAGAAAAGCTGATCCCTATGCCAGACTATGACTTGTCAAGATACGATCAGGTTCGTGTTACGGTTTACGGAAAGGTTTTGAACGACAACTACACAAAAATTCTTTTTGAAAATCCCAATATGGATTTAGATACAGTGTATTTACTTGATAGAGTTCAGAAGGGAGAAAATATTAGCAGAATGGAAGCCGCTGCATTGAGAAAGCTTGGATTGATAGAGGGGAAAATTCCAAAGCTGTTTGTTTCTGCAACGGTGGCAGAAGCCCTGGACCAAAAAGCTCAATATATAAAAAATAAGGGATTTGATGATCAATATTATAAGCAATTGATTGTTGACTATTTGAACAAATGGGGCAAAGGGCAAAAAAGTGACTTTGATAAATTGCTGTTCGATAAATTGCCTGATTCCCTAACAGCCGTACAAAAAAACACTAAGATTCGAAATTTACTGGCATCACTTAGGATGGGCGGCATTATTGAAACCGATTCTGAAAACCATCAGCGTTCCAATTGGGTGTTGACGAAAAAATGAGATTTTTCATCATCTAATCAAGCTCTAATCAAGCGCGAACGCTGAAAAGTACAGTAGTACGTCGATTTTATTAAGCTGTTATATGGTGTAATTAAAGGTCTATGAACTGCCTGTTAAAATAGAACCGCATGAATGATACAAAAAGGAGTTCCACAGTACAGCCTATTGTAATCGTTTTCCGAACGCTCTGTAATTTTGGCACCCGCGCAGGCTGCGATCAAGAACCCCCGCAAGTAATGGCGTGAGGGCTTGAGAAAGCACCAATAAAGTATATGACCGCCCCGGTTTCTGTGATAGGAAACCGGGGCGTTTTTTTGCGCTCACGGAGGGGCAGATGAAAAACGCAGTATGAATATATACT
>NZ_JAFREK010000098.1:0-1879 GCF_017377535.1 Faecalibacterium sp. Marseille-Q4137 | reverse complement strand
GACCACGCCTGCACCCCGGCAGGCTTTGCGGTCTCCGGCTCCGGGGCAGCCTGCTCCGGGGCGGCCTCCGGGTCGGTCAGGCTGTTGATGTAATCGGCGTAGTCCTCGCCGATGCGGGCCGCGAACGCCTCCTTTCCGATCTGCTCGTACTCGTCGGCCACACGGTCCTGCCAGCGCCGGAGCTTGAGCTCCAGCCCGTTCCAGAGCCGCAGCTCCCGGGCCCGCTCCTGCACCAGATGATACCGCTGGTTCTGGTCCGCAGGCAGGCCCCGGAAGGTAAACCAAAAGGTCAGCCGGGAAAAGAGCTTTTCCTCGGTGTCGGCCTTGTCCAGCCACCGCAGGAAGTCGTTCTCGTCCGCCGGGCTGAACTGCTTTGCCTCCCGCCAGTTCCCCACTGCTTCCTTCATTTCGTTCATTGAAACACCTCTTTCTTTTGCATTACACAGCGTTGTTTTGTTGCCCAAAGTGTAACACCTTTTGGTTGTGTCGTCAACGAGTATGTTCCGGCGATTTTTCGCGCGAAAAATGCAAAAAAAGAGGGAGAAAATTTGCCTTTTTCCTTCCTGCATGATAAAATAGAAGCAGAAAGGGGCTGTGCCGATGCTGCTGCAATATTTCGTTACAGAAAACAAGACCGGAGCCTGCATCCCGGTGGAGATCACGCCTGCCACACAGTCAGACCTTCTGGTGACAAAAAACGGCTGGCAGTCCGATTGGACCAGTGACTTTATCCGTGACTCCCAACTGGAAAAACGGGTCGCCAAAGCGGCAAGCGGTGAGATCATTGCGCTGGGGGCTTACCGGGAGGATCAAAACGGCATTTCTATCTTTATCGTGAACATGGAAGCTCACCCGCAGAGCAACCCGACGCTGACAGATCAGCGTAAATATACCGGTATCGGTCGTATGATGATCGCCTATGGCATCCAGCTATCCATTGACAGCGGCCACGGCGGTGTCGTGACCTTTGCCGCTAAGACAGATGAACTGTACGAACACTATATTCAGGATTTCCATGCGGTGCCGATCTTCCAGCCGCTGCCAGGCGGCCCCAAGCTCTTGATGCTGGCTGATGAAGGCGCGCAGGAGATCTTCAGCACCTATTTATCCTGAGAACAGGAGGGGTTATTATGGCAAATCACGAAATCGAACTGCAGGTCGCACCCATGTCGGATGAAACGATGGATTATCTTGATATCCTGTTTTCCGTCTGCAAGCGTTTCAACACCGATTATTATCATGCAACACAAAAAGAGCGTGATTTTATTGATGCTGTTGCCAGCCATGAGTACCAGCTGAAAAAGGCTCGCGAAAAGGGACAGCAGCGTGCAAGCGTTCCGCCCTTCCTCGGCATCGTGCGAAGCGAGCGGAGCGATCACATGCCTGCCTGATGATTTGAAAACCTCTGCAAAGGGTTTCCACCGATGCAGAGGTTTTTTCATGCCCGCTTCTGAAAGTCCCCCTTATCGTACCCTGTATCTGGTATACTCCTCTTGTCGAACAAAACAGGAGCGGCCCGGAGGCGGGCCGCAGGAACAGGAGGGAACACCATGAGTGAGTACGAGATCCGATCTGTAGGCGGCCATGTGGAGGTTTATACCCGGGGCGGGGTGTTCCTCTTCTCGGCGGACACGGTGCGGGAGGCCATGGAGGAGCTGGACGAGGCCGCATGACATATTCCCGGCAGTTCCCGGAGACGTGTCAGGAGCGCGCAGGGAAAGTTCAAATGTAAAATACCTGTAAAATATAAGAAAAGAACAGTTGATAAAAGGACAAAACGGCGCGGAAATGCAGTAAAAATGCAAAAAACATGTAAAATAACGCTTTGAACTGCACCCCATTTGTTAGACAGTATGGTATACTGTTTAGGAAATGGGGT
>NZ_JAFREK010000097.1:0-1894 GCF_017377535.1 Faecalibacterium sp. Marseille-Q4137 | reverse complement strand
AGGGCTTGCAGCCGGTGGAAAAGACGGTCATTGACCGCTGCGTCCATGTGATCTATCGCAAGTATTTCGAGAATCCCACCCCGGAAAATATGCCGCTGTTGGAAGATCTGTACAACGCCCTGCTGACGCAAGATGAACCGGAAGCCCGCCATGTGGCGGCTGCGCTGGAAATTTACGTTAAGGGTTCTTTGAATATTTTTAACCACCACACCAATGTGGATATCAATAATCGCATTGTCTGTTTTGATATCAAGCAGCTTGGCAAGCAGCTGAAAAAACTCGGTATGCTCATCGTGCAGGATGCCGTGTGGGGGCGTGTGACCGCCAACCGCAGTGCCGGAAAATCCACCCGGTACTATGCAGACGAGTTCCATTTGCTCTTGAAGGAAGAGCAGACTGCGGCGTACAGCGTTGAAATTTGGAAGCGTTTTCGTAAGTGGGGCGGCATCCCGACAGCCCTAACGCAGAACGTCAAAGATCTGCTGGCAAGTCCCGAAGTATCGAATATTTTTGAAAACTCGGACTTTGTGTATATGCTCAATCAAGCCAACGGAGACCGGCAGATTTTGGCGAAGCAGCTCAACATCTCGCCCCATCAGCTTTCCTACGTCACTCACTCCGGTGAGGGCGAAGGGCTGCTGTTCTTCGGCAACGTGATCCTACCCTTTGTTGACCACTTCCCGAAAGACCTTGAACTCTACCGCATCCTTACGACCCGCCTTTCCGAAGTTGCGGAGGCGCAAAAGCATGAGTGAGAAACAGCCGAAGCTGAGATTCGAGGAGGAAAAGGAGCGCACGGCTACACGCTCCCCTCCGAAAAAGTCTAAAGTGGAGCAGTCGGTGCCCAAAAAGCAGAAACTGAAACAGGATGCAGACAAGGCAGCGGAAAAGGCGCAGCACCTGCGTTTTGGCAAAGCCGAGATCACCCCGGATGAAGCATCCCGCATGACAAAGCAGCAGAAACGTGCTATGTATGCCGCTGCTGCCGCCCGGTCTGCGGTGCATCGGGAGGTTGACCAGTACGAGGACGATAATGTGGGCACACAGGCTTTAAGCGAGGGCGAAAAGGCAGCAGGAAATGTCCGGGATATTTCCAAGCGCATCTATGCCCGGAAGCTGAAAAAGAAAGCCAAGATGCAGGGCAAGAAGGGTGCCAAAACCGCAAAATCTTCCCCGCAGAAGCCGACTGCGGCACAAGATGCAGGCGAATCCTGCACCGGCGAGGACTGCTCCAACTGGCTCTCCCGATGGCGGCAGAAACAGGACATCCGGCAGAGTTACTATGCCGCCGCCCATTCGGGCACAGCGGCGCAGACCGCAGGCGGCAAAGCGGCATCCAATGCTGCAAAGTCCGGCATGGAACAGGTCATCGACAAAGGAAGATCGGTGGTCAGCACCGCAGTCAACGGCATTGCCAATTTTGCAAAGAGCAACGCGCACGTTCTTTTGATCGTGGGCGTTTTTCTTTTGCTCCTGCTGCTGGTCATGTCAGCGTTTTCGTCCTGTTCCATTCTGTTTTCCGGCACCACGCAGGTATCCGGGCAGACCATCTACACCGCAGAGGATCGGGACATCCGGGGAGCCGAAACCGACTACAAGAAGCTGGAAAAGGAACTGGATAAGAAGATCAAGCGTACCCCCACCGACCACCCCGGCTATGACGAATATCGATACCATCTGGATGATATTGAACACGATCCGTGGCAGCTGACCTCTTTTCTCACGACTCTGTATGACGATTATACCCGGTCGGAGGTGCAGGGCAAGTTGAAGGAGACCTTCAAAAAGCAGTATAAGCTCACCACATGGGTGGAGGTGCAGATACGGTATAAGACCGTCTGGGTCATCAGCCCGGCAGGAATCCCGGTTCCCACGCAGGTGCCCTACGAGTACA
>NZ_JAFREK010000096.1:0-1922 GCF_017377535.1 Faecalibacterium sp. Marseille-Q4137 | reverse complement strand
GCAGGGGAATCAGGGTGATGCCCACCAGAGCAACGCCACCGCCAGCCATGAGCTGTTTTATCCCCAATTAGGTGTAAAACTCTGCTCGATGGCGGGCGGCGGCGTACAAAAAATCTATATGGTGTTTTTTAGAGAACCGTCCCGGCGGGACAGGTCAGGCAGTGACCTGTTCCACCTCCGGGATGGGTTTGAGATTAAAATGAATTTCGATAGAAATGTGTCTTGTTTTATCTTCGTCAATGCGTTCATGCACGACGATTTCTTTGATTAAGCGGTTAAGGGTGGCTGCGTCCAGCTCTGTGATGTTGGCATATTCCTGAATGGCTTCCACCCATTGTTTTGCGTCATTGGCAAGCTGGACTTCATCAGACAGCCGCTTTCTGCCCTCGGACACTTTTGCTTTAAGCTCCGTCTGCTCGGTCTGTGTCTTTTCCAGCATGGTGTTGAAATTCTGCTCACTGATACGCCCTGCAATCATATCCTCATAAAGCCGCATGACCATTTTGTCCAGAACCTCAATCCGTTCCTCGTCCCTTGTAAGGGAGCGTTCCATTGCTTCCCGCTGTTCCCGCTGCTCTGCTTCACAGGTATTGGTCAGGCGGTCGGCAACCGCTTCCCCGTCCATCAGGGCAGCTCTGGCACATTCCCGGATTTTCCGCAGCACATGGCTGTAAAGGGTGTCATAGTCAATCCGGTGCTGGGTGCAGTGGTTCTTTCCAAAGGCGTTGTAGGTCTTGCAGGAATAAATCCGCTGGGGATGTTTTGCGTTTGTGTAGCGTACCGTCAGCGACTTCCCACACTCGCCGCATTTTAACAATCCGGCAAACAGGCTGATTTCATCGGTCTGCCCCGGACGCTGGCGGGATTTCAGCTTGTTCTGCACAATGTCAAAGCTCATGCGGTCAATCAGCGGTTCATGCTGTCCCTCCACCACAATCCAGTCCTCCGGCTTCTTTTCCCCAATTGTGCCGATTTTGAAACGGTAGTCTTTTTTCTGGGAAGCAATCGCACCGGTGTAGACGGGATTCATCAAAAGGTCTTTGATAACGGAGAAGTCCCACATATACCGCCCGTTTTCCGGGTCTTTCTTTTCCCATTTGGTTCGGGTGTTGCGAAGCCCCCGTTCCCGGTTCCACCATGTGGGGCAGGGGATTTTTTCTTCCTCCAGCCGTCTGCGGATATAGTTCGGACCATGACCGTTCAGGGCATATCCGAAAATCAGCCGCACAATCGGGGCGGTTTCCTCGTCAATGAGCAGATGGTTTTTGTCCTCCGGGTCTTTCCGATACCCAAACGGGGCAAGACACCCGGTAAACTGTCCTTTCTGCGCTTTCAGAAGATAAGAGGAATGGACTTTCTTGGAAATATCCTTGCTGTACATCTCATTCAGGATATTCTTGAACGGGGCGATGTCGTTGTTATCCCGCAGGGTGTCGATACCGTCATTCATGGCAATATAGCGGACACCGTTTCTTGGGAAAAAGTCCTCAATCAAATGCCCGGTTTGCAGATAGTTACGCCCCAGTCGGCTGAGGTCTTTCGTGATGACAAGGTTGATTTGCCTGCGCTCAATAGCTCTCAACATCCTCTGTAAATCAGGACGCTCCATATTAAGACCTGTGAAGCCATCGTCCTGATAGACTGCCACAACCTCCCATCCCTGCTTTTCGCAGTATTTTTCCAGCATATCCCGCTGGTTGGCGATACTGGCACTTTCGCCTTGCAGGTCATCGTCCTTTGACAGCCTGCAATAGACCGCCGCACGATAGCCCCCGGCAAGTGCCGAACCGATTGTTCTGTATTCCATTTCGTTCATCATAGCCATTTACCCACACAATCCAGACGGTATCTGGCTCTTTTGAACCTCATCTTCATTATAGCCTATATCTTTCTTTTTAGCAAGATATTCTTTTGTATTTATT
>NZ_JAFREK010000095.1:0-2036 GCF_017377535.1 Faecalibacterium sp. Marseille-Q4137 | reverse complement strand
TATAGTACATAGTAAAAGCCCTGCTGACCCTGTGCGGGAGCAAGGCTTTTTTTGATAGGTCAAGATTGAACGGTCGATAGAATATCAGGCGCATGGCGGCATCCTCCTATGGCCGCCATACAGACGATGAAACGCTCTGATACGCAAAAAGAGCCGGCAGCCTTGATTTTCTCAAAAGCCGCCGGTTCAAAATGGGCGCATAAAATTACCTGCTCCAACCAACGGCTTTTTTATTTCCCCTTAGTCGGGGCAGGTTCTCATCATATACTGAAAAAAAGAACCGATAATCACAAGTGAATTCACCTTGTGCATTACCGGCTCTGCGTCTGTGCGTCTGGCTCTTGGATGATAGATAAATTTAGTTTTCTTACCGCAATCAGGGTTTCATGTTTGCATTTAGGACAATATAACGGAAAATTATCCAGTATTGTATCATTGCGAATTTTCAACCGCGTTTTGCTTCCACAAAAGGGACATAAAATCCATTCTATCTTCATCTTATCTTCCTCTGTGCTTAGTTTTCTTCTTTTACTACCGTATAGCAAGCTGACGTTTTTTCTTCGCCTCTTTACATTTCCGAATTGGACCTAACCTGTTTTTCAGCCATAGACAATTCCCGATGAAGGTGTAACGCCATAAATACAGTGATTACTACGGAAATCAGATCTGCGATGGGTTGGGCATATAGGATTCCGTTCATTCCCCATACCATAGGCAGCAGCAAAATGACAGGAATAAAGCAGATGCCTTGTCTGCATGCGCCCAAAAAGAAACCTGCCGCCCCCTTGCCCAGAGCAAGAAACAGAGAGGAGTATACCGTGTAGAAACCGAAAAGAATGAATGTAAGGCCATTCGCAAATAGAGATTTTTGACCGGCTAAAATCATTTGAGTATCTCCCTCGGTAAATTGAGAGATAATCTGCGTGGAGAAAACGGCCATGACTAAGCCCACGACTAAACAGAAACTTGTAGACCAAATGATTGAGGTTTTGATTGCTTCGCGCAGGCGATCAAACTGCTTCGCCCCATAGCTGAATCCGGCAATAGGCTGAAACCCTTTCAGAAATCCAAAGACAACAAGCGTTCCCATAGAAGTAATTCGCGTGACTGCCCCCATGCCTGCAATGACCGAATCGCCATAATCACCGGATGCACGGTTGATCAGCGCAATCGAAAGACTTGTCAGCAGTTGGAACACTAAAGTGGGAATTCCAATTTTCAAAATTTCCGCCATCATTTGTCCCGTAGGAGAAAACACTTTTACACTGAAGGAAAATGCGCTTTTTTTGCGAAGAACATAGGTTAGATAAACAAGTGTGGATACCATTTGCGAAATTGCTGTGGCAATTGCTGCACCCGCTACCCCCATGTTCAAAGTGTAAATGAAAAGAGGGTCCAATCCGATGTTCAATACGGCTCCCATCAGCAAGGCGCACATGGTCGTCTTTGCGGCACCCTCGCTGCTTACAATGTTGTTCATTGTTACATTAAACACGTTGAAAATACAGGAGAGCACATAAATTCTTGCGTATGTCAGGGCATACGGCATAATTGTTTCTGTTGCGCCCAACATCGCCAAAATTGGTTTGAGGAAAATCGTAGAAAACAGAATGATAATGGCGCCAATCAGAATACTGCTGTATAGTGCGGTGCTTGCCACTCTATTGGCGGTATCTTTATCTCCGCGTCCAAGCAGTCTTGACAGATAGGATGCGGCTCCGTTACCGAACATAAGCCCCAAACCAACCACGACTTGCCCCAAGGGGAACACGACGGAAATAGCACCCATTTGACTTTCGCCCAGACTGCCCACAAAATAGGCATCTACCAGATTATAGAGTGCATTGATCAACATCCCAATCATAATCGGTATGCCGAGTGCCATCAGAGCTTTGGGGATGGGCGCACTGCCCAAAAGCTCAAGTTTGTTGTTGCGTTCATTCATTGTTAAAACTCCTTTCGCTTCTTCAGATATAATTTACAGTAGTGTAGGCTATAGTACTACGCCGTATAAATAATAGTACTATAATTTATAG
>NZ_JAFREK010000094.1:0-2043 GCF_017377535.1 Faecalibacterium sp. Marseille-Q4137 | reverse complement strand
ACCCCATTTCCTAAACAGTATACCATACTGTCTAACAAATGGGGTGCAGTTCAAAATGTGGATGAAGCTTTTAATGTTATGATAATTGCACTTATAGAGAGCAAGAGATATCAGCAGATTAACATAGTCGATATTATACAAGATTTCAATGATAAATTTGGTTTTTCAATTCCTTATTTTCCAATGATGAGACTTCTTTCCAATCTGTGCCGCAAGAAAATTTTGAAGAGAACGCACAATAGATATCTCGTAAATCTTGATAATGAAGCATTGGATAGCATTGGAGAGTCTTTTTGGAATGATTTGGAAAATCAGGAAAGAAACCAGAAAATGTTATTGAATCGTTATGTACAATTCATAGCTACAAAGTACAGCGAGGAAATAACAATTGAGGATGCTGCGAGAGTTTTTAATGCGTTCATTGAGGAGAACGGTGTTGTTTTCATTAAAAACCATGAATATGAAAAAAGTACAACGGAAACATACAGGTTTTGCGTATTACTAAAAGAACTCGAAACATCCGATGGAAAACTTTTTGCATTTGTGGAATCTGCAATAGTAGGGCGGATACTTTCAGAATTAGTGATTTTTACTGGTGATAGAATAGATTTGAAAAAGTCAAATGCAAAGGTTTTTCTTGATACAAATATCATTTTTAAATTGCTTGGTATTAGTACCATTGATCGAAGTGAGTATTATAAAAAACTTATTAAAGATATGATAGATATTGGATTTAAACCTTATGTCTATCAACACACATATAGTGAAATTGTTACGATTCTATCGAGTAGTGAATACTGGATAGGAAATTATCAGTTTGATCCTAGTAAGTCATCTGAGGCAACTAGCTATTACATAATGAACGGAAAAAGTCGAGAGAATGTAGAACTCCAAATAGCGAATCTGCAAGATGATTTGGAGAGTCTTGGAATTTATGTGTATGATATGGATTATCCTCAAAGAATTCCGGTTGGCGTGACCGATGATAAAACATATTATGATAAAATCGTAAGTGAGTATAAAAGAACCAATTCACAATTCAATGAGGGTGAGATGAGAAATACTGTTTGGGACGATGCAAAATCGTTTTTCTTTACAGATTTTCTTAATGCGGGACAAAATGCGTTTAGTTTTGCTGGAATTCAAAATATTTTTGTGACGCATAATGAAACTCTTTCTAAGGTTTCAAAAATCCAGCTATCAGAGAGTGGATCAAAAGTGGAAGCAGCGATTCCTTTTTGTGTGTCGGATGTGTTTTGGGGAAATTTGATTTGGGCAAATTCATCAGAAAGTCTTAGCATAGCAGGAAAGCAACGGCTGATGACGATTGTGGCCGCTGCTTTTGAACCAACTGTGGCAGTGTTACATCGGTTGAAAGAAGAACTAGACAAGTTAGAGAAAGAAAACAAAATTACAAAAGAAAATTGCTATTTTCTGAAGTCAAATCGAATGGCCTTAGATATGCTGGTGAGAATCACAGAAGGAGATGCCAGCAAATTTACAGATAGTACCCCTTTTGAAATACTTGATAAAATTCGCTCAGAAGCAAAAGATGAGGGAATCAAAGAGGAAAAAGTCCGAAATGAAACCGAAAAGCACGAAATAAGGAAAGCGCACGAAAAGTTGGAATGCGAACACGAAGAAAAGTATCTAAAACAACTTGAACAAGAAAAAAGAGATATTGATGCACAATACCAGTCACTTGATGGTGAGAAAGCGCGCCTAGATAAAGAAAAAGAAAAGCTTAAAATGTGCCAAAAAGAGTGTGTGCAAAAGGCTACAAAAAGATGCGAGCATATAAGGATGGCTTTTTTAATTGGGATAGTGCTGTGGCTTATTGTTGGGGTAGTATTACTGATGAAATTCAATGTTTTATATTCGTGCGTTGAGTTGATATTCGGTATTTTGGTGACGCTGATTTTCAATAATAAGCTAGCATCGTGGATAATAAAGGATGCAGACCTTCAAGAAAAGATTGCCTTAATACAAAATTATGAAAAAATGAAGGAAGCACTTATACTACAATACTATAAACGAGAAAAG
>NZ_JAFREK010000093.1:0-2048 GCF_017377535.1 Faecalibacterium sp. Marseille-Q4137 | reverse complement strand
TTGTAGCATTCCGCTGGAGAGCGGTCTATAAATACTACTATTTTATTATACGAGGAATGCCTGTGAATATCAGAATTTCATCGGCAGTACGTCTTTTCTGCACTTGCCATTGTAGGCGGTGTAGATGGGGAAAACGTACTTTTTCCATCCGCGCAGCTTTGCGGGGTCGTCCTGCCCGATGCGATAAATATCGACCGGGTGGATGCTGCGCAGCGCACGGAGCAGCCGTTCTTCGTTGAACTCGCCGTGGTACAGTTCCACAAAGTGCATCATGCCTTTCAGAACAGAGGCTCGGAACGAATCCGGTTTGCCCTCCCATGCTGCCACGATCAGCCGCATCGTTTCACAGTAGAGCGGTTCGCCCATCTGCCTGTAGAGCCGGAAAGCCGTACCAACGCAGCCGATGCGGTAATCGGTCAGCTGCTGGCTGTCATAATTGAGACTCAACCCCACCCGGTTGGTGGCTGCGAGAAACGCCTTGGAAATGGCATCGCCGCCCACCACCTTGGCACGGAGCTTGATGCCTGCCGTCAGCGGAGCGGAAAAGCCGTTCTGCTCGGCAAAGAGCAGGGCTTCCTGCTCCACGGTCATGCCTGTGTACACCTTGCAGAGGACCGGCAGATCCTTGCCGCCGTTGCGGAGGATGCGCCCCTCGATGGTGTGCTGCCCATCCGTTACGATGAACTGACCGTTGCGGAAACTGACCTTCGGCTCATTTGCCACATATTCGTTGAAGTGGACGGCGATCAGTTCCACACGCTTGCGCTCCACACCGCGCTGATACAGTTCGCGGGGGTAGACCAGCTTGCTGCTGTGGATGACCATGAGCTGGTACGGCGGGTTGACATGGATGAAGGGATTGTTGTTGTCTTTCAGGCGCATCGCATTTCCTCCTTGATCCTCCAGATGTACGTTTCGGCTTCTTTCAGAATTTCAGCAACCTGCTGCCTACGCTTTGGGATGGTGAGCAGGCTGGGGTTGAACGTGAAGCTATATTCCAGCCGCTGGATCATTGCGTGTACCGCAGCTTCCAGTTCGGTGTACAGCATCATGTCCTCAACGCTCCCGGCGTCCTCAAAGGACGATTTGATGGGCGTGTAAGGATAGATGGGCGGCTTTCCGTCAACCACCTCAGGCGGTGCGTAAGCCGCCGTAGAGCGGATGATAGGTGGAAGCCGCTGAATGCTCCCCATCGGGTTCAGGGCAAGACTGGCACGGACAGCATCATCCACCCGGCTCATTTCTTCCGGGGTGAGGTGTCCGAGGAATTTCAGCACCCTGCTCTTGTCTACGGTAAAGATCTGCTCTGCCTGAACGATGGACGGAACGGAGAGAAAATCGTTCACCAGCAGGCAGTGTGTCGGCTGGGTATACTTTTTTGCAGCCTTGCTTGTCAATGTGGCCACGATCAGCGTGGGCGAGTAAAAATTCCCCACATCGTTCTGGAGAACGACTGCCGGACGATTCCCGCTTTGCTCTGAACCGATGGCGTTGTCGAAACGGGTGAAGAAAATGTCTCCGCGCTGGAATTTCCAGTTTTGAATCAAATGCTACCCTCCTTTTTCAATATGTACACCACTCGCTGCACCTCCTTGGCAGTAGGCGGTGTGTTTGTTCAGCGGTTCATCACAACGTAGTCATGACCGCGCCGGGTCTGGCAGACTGTGCAAGTGTCCATGCTCCGGTCTGCGCTAGGAACGATGGCGATTTTGAACGCCTTGGATTCTACAAAACTGCAAAGGCAGACACCGCAGAGCGTGCGGATGGACCGGATCATTTCTGGGGTCAGTTCCATTTCCTCGTAGATCGCTTGCTCTAAGGTGGTACGGTCGTTCTCGTTCATAAAACCTCCTATGTAGGACGAAAATGTGGATATATGGAATAAGTAAAAAGAACAGGCGTGGACGAAGACCGAAAACAGCATTCGGCCACGCCTGATTTAATAAGTTAAGGTCTCGCATATTCGCCCTCGGCTCCCTGCGAGTGGGGCATAAACATCTGGCAGCGGACTTGTACCGCTTCATTGGCATTTCAGCCACCCCGTCTGC
>NZ_JAFREK010000092.1:0-2258 GCF_017377535.1 Faecalibacterium sp. Marseille-Q4137 | reverse complement strand
AGCAGCTTGCCAGCGGAAACAACGGCATTGTCAAAACCAAGTACCTGACCTTCACTATCGAGGCCGACAGCCTGAAAACTGCGCGGGCTCGGCTGACCCGCATTGGCCTTGACCTGCTGGGCTACTTCAAGACTATGGGCTGCGTGGCGCACGTCATGGACGGGCAGGAGCGTTTGGAGGTGCTGCACGGCATCTTCCACCCGGACGGCGAACCGTTCCGCTTTGACTGGGACTGGCTGGCGCCCTCCGGCCTGTCCACCAAGGATTTTGTGGCTCCGTCCTCCCTCTGCTTCGGCACGGCCAAGACTTTTGGCATGGGCGGCAAGTATGGAGCCGTGAGCTTTTTACAAATCCTTGCGCCGGAACTTTCGGATGAAATGCTGGCCGACTTTCTCAAAACGGAAAGCGGGATTCTCGTCAATCTCCATGTGCAGGCCATCGACCAGACCGAGGCCATCAAAACCATCAAACGGAAAATCACAGACCTTGATGCTATGAAGATTCAGGAACAGAAAAAGGCTGTCCGTTCCGGGTACGACATGGATATCCTCCCCAGCGACCTTGCCACCTACGGCGAGGATGCCAAAAAGCTGCTGAACAAACTGCAAACAAGAAATGAGCGATTGTTCATGCTGACTTTTTTAGTGCTGAACGTGGCCGACACCAAGCAAAAGCTGGGCAACGATGTGTTCCAAGCGGCGGGTGTGGCGCAGAAGTACAACTGCTCCCTTGTCCGGCTGGACTACCAGCAGGAGCAGGGCCTTGTGTCCAGCCTGCCGCTGGGCATCAACCAGATAAAGATTCAGCGCAGCCTCACCACCTCCAACGTGGCGGTGTTCGTGCCCTTTGTAACGCAGGAGCTTTTCCAGAGCGGTGCGGCCATGTACTACGGCATCAACGCAAAATCCCACAACATGATCATGCTGGACCGCAAGCAGGCCCGGTGTCCCAACGGCCTAAAGCTGGGTACGCCCGGCAGCGGCAAATCCATGAGCTGCAAGTCTGAAATCGTCAGTGTGTTTTTAACGACTGCTGACGATATTTTTATTTCAGACCCAGAAGCCGAGTATTACCCGCTGGTCAAGCGGCTGCATGGGCAGGTCATCAAACTTTCGCCCACCAGCAAGGACTATGTGAATCCTCTGGACATCAACCTGAATTATTCCGAAGATGACAGCCCGCTGGCCTTGAAGTCGGATTTTGTGCTGTCGTTCTGTGAGCTGGTCATGGGCGGCAAAACAGGTCTGGAAGCGATTGAACGCACCGTGATAGACCGTGCCGTGAAAGCCATCTACCGTCCCTATCTGGCGAACCCCAGCCCGGAGAATATGCCGATTTTGTCTGACCTCCACCAAGCCCTGCTCGACCAGCACTTGCCGGAAGCGGACCGGGTAGCGCAGGCATTGGACTTGTATGTGTCCGGCTCGCTGAATGTGTTTAATCACAAAACGAATGTGGACATCCACAACCGGCTCGTGGCCTTTGACATCAAAGAGTTAGGCAAGCAGTTAAAAAAATTAGGGATGCTCATTATCCAAGACCAGATATGGGGCCGTGTTACCCAGAACCGCAGTCAGGGCCGGGCCACATGGTATTTTGCAGACGAGTTCCACTTGCTCTTGAAAGAGGAACAGACCGCTGCGTATTCCGCAGAAATCTGGAAACGCTTCCGCAAATGGGGCGGTGTGCCCACGGGCGCCACCCAGAATGTGAAGGACCTTCTTTCTTCGCCGGAGATCGAGAACATTCTGGAAAACAGCGACTTCATCACGCTGCTGAATCAGGCATCCGGCGACCGCAAAATCCTTTCGGAACGGCTGAACCTCTCCGCAGACCAGCAGAAGTACATCGACAATTCGGAACCGGGCGAAGGACTGCTGATTTTTGAAAACGTGGTGCTTCCGTTTTCCAACCCCATCCCGAAAAACACACAGCTCTATAAGATCATGACCACCCGGCTCAGCGAGGTGGTGGAGCTATGAGCTTAACACATTTCAGCTTGTTTTCCGGCATCGGCGGCATCGACCTTGCCGCGGAAGCAGCGGGGTTTACCTCTGTCTGTCAATGCGAGTGGGCGGCATTTCCCGCCGCTGTGCTGGCAAGCCACTGGCCGGAAGTGCCCCGTTTTCAGGACATCACCACTGTAACAAAGGAGGCTTTCTTTGAAAAAACAGGACTTCGCACCGTCACCCTCATTTCAGGTGGCTTCCCGTGCCAGCCGTTCTCCACCGCAGGGCGGCAGCGCGGCTTCCACGATG
>NZ_JAFREK010000091.1:0-2295 GCF_017377535.1 Faecalibacterium sp. Marseille-Q4137 | reverse complement strand
CGACCCCGGTGCAGTCGATGGAAATTTTTCTTCCATCCCGGAGCAGCAGCTCCACACATCCGGTATCCATATTAAACTTGCAAACGCTTTCATCATACTTCATGTTCGTGTCCTCCTGAAATCATGTTGTAGCTTATGTCGGTCAATCTATGATTTCGGATTTCATCTTCCACGGACACCCATATTGAATTTTCCGAAGAAAACAAATAATCCGAACCCATCTCCTATCGGAAACAAGTTCGGATTATTTTTGTTTGGTCCGAGTGGCGAGAATCGAACTCACGGCCTCTTGAACCCCATTGTGCTTCTCTCGAAAACACAATGTACAATCCGATACTGCCTAGACTCAGTATCGTTAAATTTCAAATGTATTATATCATTCTGTTTCATTGGATGTCAAGACGTTTCATTCCTTTTGTGGTCAAATTGTGGTCAAACGACCCCGACAAATGACTTTTCTCCCCCAGCTAAGTTACATCGCGCAATTTCGATTTTCATCAATCGAAGTTGCGCTTTTTGTTTGCACGAATTATCTATAAGGAGGATTTGTCAACCATGTCAATGAACCATCGTTGTTTTTTCATCCTTGACAGAATTGTATGACCCTTGACTACTTTTACGGACAGGCCGGAGAACTCTTTTCGTTCTTCCGCATTCCAAAGGCTCTTTTTCAGGAGCAGCGGTTTCAAGATCTGTCAACCGATGCCAAAACTCTGTACGGCATCCTGCTTGACCGCATGAGCCTTTCTGTTAAAAATGAATGGTTTGACAAAAAAGGTCGAGTGTTCATCATCTTCACGATTGAGGATGTCAAGAGGACTTTGCGTTGCGCAGACAACAAAGCGACCAGACTGCTCCGGGAACTTGAAGAATTTGGTTTGATTGAACGAAAACGTCGAGGGCAAGGAAAGCCATGTTTGGTGTATGTGAAAAACTTTTCGGCAGAATCTTCAAAGGAGAGTGTCAAGAATCGTGATAATGACGATTCTTGTGGCTCTAAAATCGCTTGTCAAGACCCGGTAAAATCACGAGGTATTAAGAAAAAAGAGAATAAAACAGAGATGAATAATACGAATCTTATCCTTTCCGACGAATCGGAGAAGATGAAGAATCGTGAACTGCTCGAAGAATATTTCTCATGCTCTTTGGAGATAGACCTTCTTCTCCGGCTCTGCCCGGATGATGAAGATACCCTCTATCAAATCGTGAATTTGCTGGTGGACACCTGCGCCACCAAACGCAAGCTGCTGCGCATTGCCGGGGACGATAAGCCCGCCGAGGTGGTACGCAGCCGGTTTATGAAGCTGAACGCCGACCATATCCGCTTTGTGCTGAAGTGCCTTGCAGAGAACAGCAATCCGATCCGTAACATGAAACAATACCTGCTGGCTTCTCTGTACAACTCACCCACCACCATGCAGCTTTCCTACCAGAACCAAACCAACCACGACTTAGCGAATCGGAGGTGATGAGAATTTCAAAGAAAGCAACCACGATTGCCATCGTCAACCAGAAGGGCGGCACTGGCAAGACCACCACCTGTGAAAATCTGGGCATCGGTCTGGCGATGGAGGGCAAGAAAGTTCTGCTGGTGGACGCTGACCCGCAGGGCAGCTTGACCATCAGCATGGGCTGGCAGCAGCCCGATGAACTGCCCACTACCCTTTCCACCTTGATGGCAAAAGCCATGAACGACCAGAGCATTCCGCCCGGTGAAGGCATCCTGCACCATGCGGAGGGCGTTGACTTGATTCCGGCAAACATTGAACTGGCAGGGCTGGAAGTTTCCCTTGTCAACTGCATGAACCGGGAGAAGATGCTGAAACAGGTGCTGGAAGGCGCAAAGCACGACTACGATTTCATTCTGCTGGATTGCACCCCTTCACTTGGGATGCTGACCGTCAATGCACTGGCGGCGGCAGACACCACCCTGATTCCGGTGCAGGCGCAGTACCTTTCCGCAAAAGGTCTGGAACAGCTTTTGCAGACCGTCCAAAAAGTCCGGCGGCAGATAAACCCGAAATTAAAAATTGAGGGCATTCTGCTGACTATGACAGATAGCCGCACCAACTATGGGCAGCAGATCGACAACCTGATTCGAGGTGCTTACGGCAGCAAGATCAAAGTGTTCGACCAGACCATTCCCCGGTCTGTCCGCGCTGCGGAGATCAGTGCCGTGGGCAAAAGCATTTTCCAGCATGACCCCAAAGGCAAGGTGGCCGAAGCCTACCGCTCTCTGACGAAGACTAACTATTAAAAGTCAAGCCCTAAAATGAAAAAATCCGCCAACCATCC
>NZ_JAFREK010000090.1:0-2735 GCF_017377535.1 Faecalibacterium sp. Marseille-Q4137 | reverse complement strand
CCAGCCAGATCGTCACCATGCACATCCAGTCCGTTGACCAGAACAAGGCCATCAAGACGGTCAAGCGCACCATCACGGAACTGGATCGCAGCAAAATCGAGGAGCAGAAAAAAGCCATCCGTGCCGGATATGATATTGACATCATTCCGTCGGATTTGGCAACCTACGGCAGAGATGCAAAAGCCCTGCTGAAGGAATTGCAGAGCCAGAACGAGCGGATGTTCCTTGTCACATTTCTGGTGCTGAACACCGGGCGCACGGAGCAGGAGCTGGAAAACAATGTTTTTCAGGCATCCAGTATTGCACAGAAGCACAACTGCAACCTGTGTCGGTTGGATTTTCAGCAGGAGCAGGGGTTGATGAGCAGCCTGCCGCTGGCAGACTGTCAGATTGAAATTCAGCGTGGTCTTACCACCAGCAGCACGGCAATTTTTATCCCGTTTACCACGCAGGAACTGTATCAGTCCGGCAAAGAAAGCCTGTACTATGGGCTGAATGCTCTGTCCAACAACCTTATCATGGTGGATCGCAAAAAGCTGAAAAATCCGAACGGTCTGATTCTCGGCACTCCCGGTTCCGGCAAAAGTTTCTCGGCAAAGCGTGAAATCACCAATGCGTTTCTGGTGACGGACGATGATATTATTGTGAACGATCCAGAAGGCGATTACTCGCCGCTGGTGAATCGTTTGAAGGGTCAGGTCATCAAAATTTCGCCCAACAGTACCCAGTTCATCAATCCCATGGACATCAATGCCAACTACTCCGAGGAAGATAATCCCCTGTCCCTGAAAGCCGACTTTATCCTTTCCCTGTGCGAACTGGTGGTGGGCGGCAAGGAAGGGCTGCTGCCGGTGGAGAAAACCGTCATTGACCGCTGTGTGCATCTGATCTACCGCAAATATTTTGCGGACCCCTGCCCGGAGAATATGCCCATTCTTGAGGACTTGTACAACGCTCTGCTCCAGCAGGACGAAAAGGAAGCCCACCATGTTGCCACCGCACTGGAAATCTACGTCAAGGGCAGTCTGAACCTGTTCAACCACCGCACCAACGTGAACGTCAATAACCGCATCGTCTGCTATGACATCAAAGAACTGGGCAAACAGATGAAGAAGCTCGGTATGCTCATCGTACAGGATCAGGTCTGGGGGCGTGTCACGGCAAACCGCAGCAGCGGAAAGTCCACACGGTATTATATGGACGAGATGCACCTGCTTCTGAAAGAGGAGCAGACTGCGGCGTATTCCGTGGAGATCTGGAAGCGTTTCCGCAAGTGGGGCGGTATTCCCACGGGGCTGACCCAGAACGTGAAAGACCTTCTTTCTTCCCGTGAAGTCGAGAATATTTTCGAGAACAGTGACATGATCATCATGCTGAATCAGGCGGCAGGAGACCGGCAGATCCTCGCAAAGCAGCTCAATATTTCTCCCCATCAGCTTTCCTATGTGACCCACTCCGGCGAGGGCGAAGGGCTGCTGTTTTTCGGCAATGTCATTCTGCCGTTTGTGGACCGTTTCCCCACCGATCTGGAACTCTACCGCATTATGACCACCAAGTTGGGTGAAGTCTCGGAGGGCGCACAGAAATGAGCGAACCGAAGCTGAACATCAAAGAGGAATCGTCCGCAAAAAAGACCCGTTCTCCTCCGAAAAAAACCAAGGTGGAGCAGTCGGTGTCCAAAAAGAAAAAGCTGAAAACCGATGCAGATAAAGCTGCGGAAAAGGCACAGCATCTGCGGTTTGGCAAGGCGGAACTGACCCCGGACGAGTTGAGCCGTTTGAGCAAGGCACAGAAGCGGGAAATGTACGCCGCCCATGCCGCCCGGTCTGCGGTGCACCGGGAGGTTGACCAGTACGAGGATGACAATGTGGGCACGCAGGCTTTGAGCGAGGGCGAAAAGGCGGCTGGAAATGTCCGGGATATTTCCAAGAGCCGTTACGCCAAAAAGCTGAAAAAGAAAGCCAAGATGCAGGGCAAGAAAGGCACCAAAACCGCAAAATCTTCTGCACAGGAGCCAACTGCGGCACAAGATACAGGCGCATCCGGCACCGGCGAGGGCGGCTCCAACTGGCTTTCACGCTGGAAACAGCGGCAAGAAATCCACAAAAGCTACTATGCCGCTGCCCGTTCGGGCACGGCGGCGCAGACCGCAGGCGGCAAAGCGGCATCCAACGGTGCATCTGCCGCCCGGTCCAGCATGGAACAGGCGGTAGAAAAGGGCAAAACTGCCGTCAGCACCGCCGTAAAGGGACTGATGAATGCTGCCAAAGGCAACGCGCACGTTCTGGTGATCGTGGGCGTTTTTCTTTTGCTCATCCTCATGGTGACGTCGGGCTTTTCGTCCTGCGGCATCCTCTTTTCCGGCGGCACACAGGTGTCCGGGCAGACCATGTACTCTGCCGAGGACCGGGACATCCGGGGTGCAGAGCAGGACTACAAGAAGCTGGAAAAGGAACTGGATAAAAAGATCAAGCGCACCCCTACCGACCACCCCGGCTACAACGAGTACCAGTACCATCTCGACCCCATCGAGCATGACCCATGGCAGCTCACTTCGTTCCTGACCACCTTGTATGATGACTACACCCGCAGCGAGGTACAGGGAAAACTGAAGGAGACCTTCAAAAAGCAGTACAAACTGACCACATGGGTGGAGGTACAGATACGGTACAAGACCGTTTGGGTCATCAGCCCGGCAGGAATCCCGGTTCCCACGCAGGTGCCCTACGAGTACA